>JBJYXS010000300.1:0-16912 GCA_046260075.1 Anaerolineales bacterium
CCCTACTCCACGTTCCAACTGGACGAGCCGGTATTGGCCATCCTCCGCGACGGCAAGCGGGTTCCGCATGCCGCCGCGGGCGATGCCGTCGAGGTCGTTCTTTCCCGAGTTTGCTTCTATATCGAATCCGGCGGCCAGGTGGGAGATACCGGCAAACTGTGCCGGAAGGATGCCTTGGACGGCGAAACCGGATGGTCCATCGATGTGGAAAAGGTGCTGCGTCCGGTCGGCGGGTTGATCCTGCTGCAGGGCAAGGTGGCCTCCGGCCGCCCGTCGAAGGGCGATATGGCGACGATGATCGTCGATGAAGAGCGCCGCTGGAGCACCATGCGCAACCACACCGCCACCCACCTGCTTCACGCGGAACTCCGCTATGTGCTGGGCAATCATGTTCGCCAGGCCGGTTCGCTCGTCGCGCCGGACCGCCTGCGGTTCGACTTCAACCACCACAGCATGGTCAGCCAGCAGGATTTGGAAAAAATCGAACGTTACGTCAACGAGGCCATCCTCGCCAATTACCCGGTGACGGCGGATGAGGAAGCTCGCGAAACGGCCGTCGGCAAGGGAGCGACCGCCCTCTTCGGCGAAAAGTACGGCGACAGGGTTCGCACGATCGCAATCGGCGGTCGTACCGAACCTTTCTCCTACGAATTGTGCGGCGGAACGCACGTCTCCCAGACGGGCGACATCGGCCTGTTCCTGATCGTATCCGAAGGCAGCGTGGCCGCCGGGGTCCGTCGGATCGAGGCGGTCACCGGCCACGCCGCCGTGGCGTTGGTCCAGGAACGCAACCGGATCCTGCAGCGCGTCGGAGCCTACCTCGGAGTTCCCGCCGATGAGGCGGACCGCAAAGTCCTCGAGTGCATGGACGAACAGGATCGGCTCCGCAAGGAGAACCAGCGCCTGCACCAGGAGACGGCCCGGGCGGAGTTTGAATCGCGCCTGTCGGATATCGAGACCGTTTCCGGCATCCCGGTGCTGGCCGTCCGGGTGGCTTCGGCGGGGTCGGAAACCCTCCGCCTGCTGGCCGATGGTTTCCGGCGCAAACACCCCGGCGGCGTTGCGGCGATCGGTTCGGTATGGGAGGAAAAACCGCTCCTGGTCATCTCGGCCGGCGACGAAGCGATCGCCCGCGGCGTGCGCGCCAACGAGCTGGCGAAATCCGCCGCCGCGTTGATGGGCGGCGGGGGCGGCGGACGCCCCAACCTCGCCCAGGCGGGCGGAACCGACCCGCAGCGCGTGGACGAGGCGCTGCAGCATGTGCGCACTGCAGTCAAGGAGAAACTGACTTGAGGTTCCCCCGCCGCCGAACGGACCGCGGCGGTCGGCACCCATCCGGATCATGAAGGAACAGATCCTCACCCTCGAACCCACCGACGACCTGCATTCCCTGCGCGATAAAATCGCCCGCGTTCAGGCCGAACGGCTGATCCTGATGTGGCCCGCCCGTACTCATTCGGTATCCCGCCGGCTGGACCTGGAATTGATGAAACGCTGGGCATTCCTGAACGGGTCGGAACTGGTGGTCATCAGCGCCGACGGCGCCGTACGTTCCCTGGCGCGGCAATCCGGCGTTCCCTGTTATCCCTCTTTGCGGGAATCCGCGCTGGCGGGGATCTCTTTCCGCCCTTCGCCGGCCGAACGGCCGCCGGAATTTCCCGTCCGTCGCCGACCGCCGCCCGCACCGCCTCCGCGCCGCGGCCGCAGGCCGTTGCCGCCGATCCTGCGGATCGGGTGTTTTTCAGGGGCGGTGCTCGCGCTCGCCGCCGTCTTCCTGCTCCTCATTCCCACCGTCCGATTGCAGGTCGTGTTCCCATCGCATCCCGTGATCGCGGAATCGCCGGTGGATCCCTCCCTATGCACCGACCTGTCCCTCAGTCTGTCGGTCTCCGATCGACGCCCGACCAGCGGTCGGATCTTCGCGCCGACCGCGTACGCGGAGGGAACGGTCCGGGTAACGAATTTTTCCAGCCACGCGGTGACCCTGCCGCAGGGTGTGCGCGTCGCTGCCGCAAACGGCGTTCTGTTTGAAACCGTCGAAGGGACGATCCTGCCACCCGGCGAATCCGCCCGATTGGCCGTTCGTGCCGTTGAACCGGGCCCGGAATCGAATCTCTTTTCCGGAGGCATCCGCAACGTCCTCGGACCGCTTGGGCTTTCCGTCTCGGCGGAGAATCCGGATCCCCTTTCCGGCGGGATGGCGGAATGGCGCAACGCCGTCGACCCGGAAGATATCGATTTCCTGTGGACAGCCCTCACCGAACAGGCTCTGCAGCAAGCCCATACTTCCCTCCAGACCCTCGCCGGTCCGGCCTCGCTGCTCGTCGAGGATTCGCTGCGCGTGACATTCGACTCGCAGGACGAACCGGATGCTCCCGCTCACACGCCGGTCGATACCGTCGGCCTGACGCTGCACGCAGAGGCTTCGATGAGGGCTTGCTCGGCAGACGCCGTCCGGAAGAAAGCGGAAGCCATGTTGGAAGCGCAGATTCCGCCGGGCGAAATCCTGTTCGGGGATACGCTGATCCTGCTTCTGTGCGAGACCGCCGACGGCGCGATCGTGTTGAACGCATCGGGGACGGCGGTGGCCGTTCCCGACCGGAACGTCCTGTCGTTGGCCCTGCGCGCACAGACTCCCGAGCAGGCGGTCGCCCTCCTGGAAGACCGGTTCCATGCCGTCGAGGTGTCGGCGGTGGAACTCCAGCCGGGATGGATTCCCATTTTGCCGTTGTTCCCCTATCAGATTCACATTGCCGCGGAGGCGGAATGAAAATCCTCGCGGTGGATCCCGGATTGCGGAAAATCGGCCTGGCGGTCAGCGATCCCACAGGCACGGCGGCCCGCGCCTTGGCCGTCCTGGAGCATATTTCGATCGCCCGGGACAGTGCGCGGATTGTCCAGGCTGCGGAAAGCGAACAGGCGGAACGGATTCTCGTGGGCAGTTCCCACGAATCGGGGAACCGGATGGATCAGCAAGCGCGTTTCACCCACAAGCTGCTGGCCGCCTTGCGCTCGTCGGCATCCATCCCGGTCGACCTGTACGATGAATCGTTTTCCACGCAGCGGGCCCAGGAAGTGCGCCGCCTGCGGGCCGACCGCCGGAAGGTGCGCCGCCGCGCGGACGACTCGTTGGCAGCCGCCGCATTCTTGCAGGAGTACCTCGATGCACAAGTGGAATCTTCGAATTAAGGCTCCCTCCGGGCCTTCGGCGGTGTTCTTCTCGATCATCCTCGGAGGATTGGTGCTTTCGCTCCTGGCCTCTTGTTCGATGCTGCTTTTCAGCGCGGAGTCCGGCGCCCCCCTTCCGCAAGCTTCCGAGAATTTATCGACCTTTGATCTGCTCTACTTGCGCGCATACCTCCGCCTGCAATACGATCTGCTGCATACGCCCTCGGTCTCCGCGGACGGGATATTCGAGGTGTACTCCGGCGAAACGGCGGCGGAGATATGCGGCCGTCTGCAGGTGGAATCGTGGGTCCCCGACGCCGGCCTGATATGCAAATACCTGCAGTATACGGGCGGCGATAGGTCGATCGGTTCGGGGTTGTTCCTGATCCGGGCCGGCCAAAGCCCCATGGAAATCGCCGATTCCCTGGCCAACGCGGAGAGCAAGATCCGGGTATTCACGGTGTTTCCCGGATGGCGGATGGAAGAAATCGCGAAAGCCATGGAAGGATCAGGGACATCCATCTCGTCGGCCGAATGGATGACGGCCGCCCTCGGCCGTCCTAACAGCGGCGGGGGCTTGGATTCTTTATATGCGGAGATCCCCTCCTGGGCCGGATTGGAGGGCTTCCTCTTTCCGGCGGAATACCGCGTGGCTCCCGGAGAAACGGCGGACCATCTGGCGGAACGGATGGCCCTGCAATTCCTGCAGGCGATGCCCGACGACTGGACCGCCGCGGTGCATTCGCGCGGGCTGACGGTATACCAGGCAGTTACGATGGCCTCGATCATCCAGCGGGAGGCGGTCCTGGAGGAAGAGATGCCGCTGATCGCATCGGTCCTCTACAACCGGCTGGCCCGCAACATGCTGTTGCAGATCGACTCGACCGTCCAATACGCCGTCGGTTACCAGGAGGGCCGCGGAGGCTGGTGGGCCAACCCCCTGCACGATGTTGACCTGGGGATCGATTCGCCGTTCAACACATACCGTTATGAAGGTCTGCCGCCCGCGCCGATCTGCAATCCCGGATCGGCGGCGCTGCAGGCCGTCGCCCATCCGGCGGTCTCCAACTACCTCTATTTCCGCGCCGCATGCGACGATTCCGGCCGGCACAATTTCGCCGAAACCTACATCCAGCATTTGGCGAACGCTTGCGGGGCATAAGTCCATCATCGCGGCGGAACAACCCATCCGAAGAGAAAAAAACGGCGTGCGGCAAGCGCGTCATCCCCGATTTTAGAAAAACCATAATTCCCGCATACAGAGAACCGTAACCCCCGCGTACAGAAACCGTCATCCCCGCGAGTTCCCAGCGGGGATCCAGCATCTTTCTAGATAATGGGGAAACAGACACTGGACACCCGCTACATACACGCGGGGGTGACGGTTTTGGTCTACACATGGGGGCGACGTTTTGGTGATGCCGTGATGACGATTTGGTTTTTCTGGGATAACGATTCGTTTTTTACGGGAGAAGGATTTGGGAATACCGGGATGACGGCGTCATCACCACAGCATGAGGAGAACGGGTTAACCCTTCACCGAATTATTCATATTGTAAAAAACCAATCCCGACAGCGGTTTGGGATAGAAGTGCGTTGATTTCTGTGGCATTTTCTCCCGGTTGTCGGCCACCGTCATGATTTCATCCAGAGCGGTGTGGTTGAGGATCCACGCCGATTGCATTTCACCGGAGCGGACCTTGTCGATCGCCAATTGGACTTTGGGCGTGTAATGGACGGTCACTTGTGGTTTGATCTGTTCCTCGGAAAGGCCCAATAGGATTTTAAACACCACCGAATTCAGCAAGGAGACGTCCAGCAGCCGCAGCGTCAGCGAACCGCTCTCCCCCTCCACCATGCGGGTGGCCCGTTTCTCGTCGATTTCCAGCAGGTAGTACGTTTTGACATCCTTCAGCGCGACCCCGAATTTATGATCCCGCGGATCGGCATTGCGCAACTCGCGCAGCCACATCTGGCGGGCTTCGATTTCGTCGTCCTCGCTGAAGGAATAGGCGCGCACCACAAAACCCAGCTTCACGGCATCCCGGATCGTTTGTTCGCTGACGGGGGGAAGATCGGTCAGCATGCGGTGGGTTCCGATGGTCGTCAGCCCGTCCTGGTTGGCCGAGACCAGGAACATCATGATGAACTCCCAGGGCGCGTCCGGACCGGCTTCAGGGTGCAGTTTGCGCATTTCGTCGCGGATGGTGAGCATGGTTTGGTAGCGATGATGTCCGTCGGCGATGTATATCCGGCGGTTCGATACCGCCTGCGAGACTGCGGCGCACTGTTCGGGGTTCACCAGCCGCCACAACCGATGACGGAACCGGGTTTTCTTTTCGGTATGGTCGATCACCTGGATATCGTGGTCGCAGGTGGCCAGGATGCCGTCCACGGTGTTGTGGGGATCCGGATACATGCTCCAGATGTATTCGAATTGTGTGTGGGCGGTGCGGGTCAGCCGGATGCGGTCCTCCAGGGGTTCGCGGATGATGTTCTCATGGGGGAGGATCCTTCCGCTGGCGTAATCCTGCAGGCGGACCAACCCGATGAAGCCCGAGAGGTGCCGTGGGGGAAGCCCTTCGACCTGGAAATCCTGCTCGTACACCCAGAACGACGGACGCCGGTATGAGACGATGGCCTTCTCGCCGCGCCAAGCATTGAGCAGATCGCGACTCCGGGTGTAGCGGTTGTTTTCGTCCCCGTCACCCGGTTCGATTTTGTTGAGGATCAGGCGCACGACGTTGTACGGGTGCCGCCGATAATAATCCTCCTGTTCGGACGGGCTGATGACGTCGTACGGGCGGGTCAGGCACAGGCCGATATCTTTGATCTTTTCGGGATTGTAATGATCCGCCCGAAACGGCCTGACCTCGTTTATGCCTTCCGTCATCCGCTATCCTCCATGATTCCCCGTCCCCCTGCACAAGCCGCCGCTGCATGCGGCACGTTCCGGCCGCTTCCGCACACGCCGTTTTTTCGCGCCGGTGGAAATTATTCAACAGTCGGGGTTCCGCGGCATTATACCGCCGTTTACGGTGCGGCCGCGGCGCGAATGATCCGGTGCCCTCCACGCGGGGTCAACCGTCCGGGCCGGATGACGCCGCCGGTCCGCGTCCTTCCCCGATCCGTGAAGGGCTATTTACCTTTCCGCGCCGCTAAATGGTTGACCAGGCCGATCAATCCGAGTTCATAACTCCGTCCGCCGAACCCGCAGATCGATCCGATGCAGACGGGCGCGATGACCGACCGCCGGCGGAATGCTTCGCGGGCGAACACGTTGGAGAGGTGGATTTCCACCGCCGGCAGGGAGACGGCCGCAATCGCATCGCGGATGGCCAGGGAATAATGCGTGAAAGCCCCCGGATTGATCATCAGACCGTCCGCCCAGCCGCGGGCATCCTGCACGGCATCGATGATCGCCCCCTCGTTGTTGGATTGCACCGTGCGCAGTTCGACGCCCCGCTCCTTGGCGGCGGCGGCCAGCCGTTTGTCGATATCGGCCAACGTAACCGTGCCGTACACCTCCGGTTCCCGTTCGCCGAGCAGGTTCAGATTCGGTCCGTGGATTACCAGGATGTTAATCATGGTTCTCTCCCATGGGCCTTTCCGTCCGCTCCCGTACGGCCGTTCACGGCCGGCAGCCGATGGATTGCAGCGCCTGGCGGACTTTTTTATCCGGCACATCCAATCCAACCCGGACTCTCCCCGCGGTGACGGGCAGCGCCCATTTCACGCGGCCGCCGCGCCGCTTTTTATCGGCTTGCACAAACGCGAGCACGTCCTCCACCGGCGCGTCGTGCCGCACCGGCAGGCCGTACGTCGTGAGCAGCGATGTCAGCCGTCCGCACAAATCCGTTTCGGCGACGCCGGTTTTTTCGGCCAGGGCGGATTCCGCAACCATGCCAAGCGCCACCGCCTCGCCGTGCGGAATCCGGTAATCCGAATGGGCTTCTATGCCATGGCCCAACGTATGCCCGAAGTTCAAGGCTTCCCGCGGCCCCCGCCGTTCGAACGGATCCTCCTCGACCACCCGGATCTTCACCCGCGCCGCCCGCCGGACGATCCAATCCAGCCCGTCGGGAGTCACCTGGCCGGCGAGTTCCTCGATTTTTCCCAGGAGTTTGGAATCGCCGACCACCGCGGTCTTGATCGCCTCCGACATGCCCATGCGGATCTCGCGTTCCGGCAGCGTGGAAAGCACGTCAAGGTCTTCCATCACCAGCGACGGCGGATAGAAGGAACCGATCAGATTCTTCCCCTGGGGCATGTCGACGGCGGTTTTGCCGCCGATGGCGGCGTCGACCATGCCCAGCAGGCTGGTCGACAGGGCCACCCATGAAACGCCGCGCAGGTAGGTGGCGGCCGCGAAACCGGCGATGTCCGTCACCACGCCCCCGCCGAGGGCCAGGATCGTCCCCCGGCGCTCCATTTTCATGCGGTGCAGATCCGAATAAATGGATTGCAGGGTTGCGAGGGTCTTGGTGGCCTCGCCCGCCGGAATGACGATCGATTCCGCCGCCGCCCCATCCAGGGCTTTCCCGACCGTCTCCATATAGAGCGGCGCAACGTTGGAATCGCTGATCACCACGAACGGAGGAAGAAGTTTCCGCTCCTCCAACTCCATTGCCAGCCGGGGGATCATCCCGCGCCCGACCAGGACGTCGTATCCCGATCCCATCGCGTGCACGTGATAGAACCCGGCCACGAGTTGGATCTTGCGGATCACATCTTCCGGCGTGAGAGCGGTCGTATCGAGGCTCAGCGGAAAGGAATCATACAAAGCGGCCCGTTTGGCCAGCAGCTTTTTCAACCGCTCCAGCGGACCGGTGCCGGCCAGCAACGGCCGCGCGTTCAGTTCGTTGCCCATCCGCCGGAGGATGACCTCCGGTTCGCATTTCAGGCAGACCACCGGTCCGTCCTGCTCCACCATCTCCCGGTTTTCCGGATCCACCAGGGTTCCGCCGCCCAGCGACACCACCGTTCGGGTGGACTGGGAAAGTCTGTGGAGCAGTTCCTTTTCCCGTCCGCGGAATTCTCCTTCGCCTTTGACCCGGAAAATTTCCGTGATCGGCATCCCCGCTTCGTTTTCGATGATTTTATCGGTGTCGAGGAAGTGCCATCCCATCCGCTCGGCGAGCAGCATGCCGGTGGTGGTTTTTCCGCAACCCGGGGGACCGTATATATAGAAATTCATCTCCTACCTCGCCGATGGATCACGCCCCCTCCGCCGGCTGCACATCCCCTCCGGCGCGCAGGATTGTATCGTAAAAAACCCTTCCGCGGGAAGATTTCGCAATCCCCCGGCCTCTGCATCAGCTCCTGCACGCCGCCTTCCGGCGCGCGGCTGCGGCCCAGCGGACCCCGTCATCCCAAGGCGCGCGGAAACCCGATCCTGATGTATCTCCGGCAACAGGGGAAACGGATCGGCTTACCAGAAGATCTTCGGATTCGGATCCAGGTGGAAATCGCCCAGCGCGCCGCGCGGCAGGCGGGCAAACCGTTCCCGCAGCTCATCCATCGAATCGCCGCCGCATTTTTCCAGCAACGCATCGGCCAGCACAAGGCACACCATGCCTTCTCCCACAATCGCCGCCCGCGGGACGGTGCAGAAATCCGAGCGTTCGTAGCGTGTCTTGGCGCTTTTCCCGGAAGCCAGGTCTATGGAGGATTGCGGGGAAAGGGTGGTCGCGATCGGCTTCATCGCCGCGCGTACTACGATGGGTTGGCCATTCGAAATGCCGCCCTCGATTCCGCCGGCATGATTGCTCTGCCGAACAAGAACGTCGCCTTCCCGGCCGATGGCATCGTGGGCCCGGGTTCCCGGCAATCCGGCCAGGGTGAATCCGTCGCCGATTTCCACGCCCTTGACGGCCGGGATGCCGAACAGCGCGGCTCCCAGACGCGATCCCAGGCGCTGCGGCCAGGCGGCATACCCTCCCAATCCCGGCGGTACGCCAAGCGCCGCCACTTCAAACACGCCTCCGACCGTTTCGCCGTCCTTCATCGCGCCGTCGATGACCGCCTGCATGGCGTCCAACGCCGAAGGATCCGGGCAGCGCAGGGGATTTTCCTCCGCGCGCTGCAACCGTTCCGGCCATCCGATCTCCGCACATTCGGCCCGGACCGTACCGATCTGCAGCACGCAACTTCCCACGGTGATTCCGAACTCGGCCAGCAATTTGCGGCACACCGAGCCGCCCGCCATGCGCGCCGCGGTTTCGCGCGCGCTGGCCCGCTCCAGGCCCGGCCGCAGGTCGTCGAAACCGTACTTCCACGCGGCGGTGAGATCGGCATGCCCGGGGCGCGGCACGGTCATCGCGTCCACCGGCCGGTCCTTCCACTTGGCGTGATCGGCGTTTTCAATCCGTATCGCGATGGGCGCGCCGGTGGTCTTTCCGTTCATCACGCCGGCCATGATCCGGGCCCGGTCGTTTTCCAATTTCATCCGCGGGCTGGCGCCGCGATACGGACCGCCGCCCAGCCACCCGGTCTGGCGGCGGATCAGATCCGCCTGCAGATCACCCGGGAGCAGCGCCAATCCCGCCGGTATCCCCTCGAGAATGGCCAGGAGAGCGGGTCCGTGCGATTCGCCGGCCGTTCGCAAATCGATCATGCCGCCTTCCTCCCTTCCAGGTCGGCCCGCGCCGCCTGCATCATCGCATCGCGCGGGGCATCCGCGCCGGTCCATAATTCGAAGGCCAACGCCCCCTGTTCCACGAGCATGCCCAGTCCGCTGGCTGTTTTCAATCCGCGCTTCCGCGCCGTCCGGAGCAACCGGGTTTCAAAGGGATTGTAGACCACATCGTAGACGGAAGCCGATTCCGGGAACGGGAGATTCTCCGGCCACGGCGTGGCATCGACCTTCGGCCACATCCCGACCGGTGATGTGTTCACGATCAACCGTGCGGATTGCACTCGCGATCGGACTTGCGGATCCTGCCAGCCGAAGACATCCACCATACCGCGGCCGATTTCGCGGGCCAGGGTATGAGCCTGATCGTGAATCACCGCCACGAGGCTGACGGGACAGCCGCTACTCACCAGTCCGCATACGACCGCGCGCGCCGCGCCGCCGGAACCGATGACCAGCGCCGGCTGCGATTCGAAATCCATGCCGTTGCGCTTCAGATCGGCCAGGAAGGCCGGCATGTCGGTGTTGTATCCGATCAGCGAATCCCCCCTGCGCACGACGGTGTTCACCGCCTGCAGATCCGCGGCGGCTCCCTCCAGCCGATCCAGATGCGGGATGACCTTTTCCTTGTATGGAACGGTGACATTCGCACCGGCCCACTCCGGATCCGCCTGCAATTGCTTCAACACCCGGCCGAGATTCTCCTCCCGTTCCACCGGCAGCAGGGAATATTCCCCTTTCCTTCCCAGTTTCCGGAACGCGGCGTTGTGCATCGCGGGTGATATGGAGTGGTGGATCGGCCAGCCGATCAGGACGGTTTTCATGCGAGTTGTGCTCCCAAGGAATTCAACAAGGCGGTGAAATTCGGGAAGGATTCGGCGATGCACTCCGCTCCCCCTACCGCCAGGGAGTCGCGGGCCGCCATGCCGGCCACCGCCAGCGACATCGCCAGGCGATGGTCGCCGTGCGAATCCAACCGGTCCCCTCCCAGGGAAGACGGCCCGCGGACGGCAAAGCCGTCGGGCGCTTCCTCGACATCCGCGCCCGCTTTCCGCAATTCGGACGCCAGGGCGGCGATGCGGTCGGATTCCTTGTGACGGAGTTCCGCCGCCCCGCGGACCTCGGTGATCCCATCGGCGCATGCGGCGGCGACGGCCAGGATCGGGAACTCGTCGATCATATCCACCACCTCCGCCCCTTCGATAACCGTTCCGGAAAGCGATGCGGCCCGTACCCGCAAATCGCCGGTGGGTTCCCCGGCGGATTCCGAACGCGCGACTTCTTCGATCCGGGCGCCCATCCGGCGCAGGACATCCAGCAATCCCACCCGGCGGGGATTCAACCCGACCCCTTTCAAGACGACATCCGAACCCGGCACGATCGATGCCGCCACTATCAGGAATGCAGCCGAGGAAAAATCCCCCGGCACGCGCAAATTCAACGGCGGCAGCGGTTCCGCAATCGGGAACACGCGGACGCCGGACGGTTCGCATTCCAGTTTGACTCCCAACCATTCCAGCAGCCGTTCAGTATGGTCGCGGGAAGGCATCGGTTCCATCACCCGAGTCGATCCGGAAGCAGATAACCCGGCCAGGAGAATACAGGTCTTCACCTGCGCTGAGGCGACAGGCATCCGGTATTCCATTCCTGTTAATTGCGACATTTTCACGGCCAACGGCGCGCGTTCTGACTCTTCTAATGGCCGAATTTCGGCCCCCATTTCGCATAGTGGTGCAATAATCCGCTTCATCGGCCGTTTTCTCAACTGGGAAGAGCCATCCAGGATAAATTCACGGTCCGCTTTTTCCATCTCCCATGACGGACTTCCCGCAAGCGCACCGGCCAGCAGACGCATCGTTGTCGCCGAGTTGCCGCAGAACAGAACGGGAGGATCCTTGGACCCTTGCGGGGGACGAAATCCGCCCCGCCCCGCCCCTTCCACCAGGAGCGTATCATCTTCCCACTTCCATGAAACGCCCAGCCGGGTAAGCGAATCCAGCATCGCCTGTGTGACGCCGGCCCGCAACATCCCTTCGATCCGGCTTTTCCCGCCGGCCATGGAGGCCAGCAGAGACGTCCGGTGCGAGATGGATTTATCCCCCGGCAAGCGGACCGTTCCACGCAGGGGACCCGCCGCCCGCGCCTTCAGGATCATGCTTCCCCCTTGGGCGGATCGGAATCCAGCAGTTCCTGGCGCGCGCGGCGCCCCTCGGCAAGCAACACCTTCAACCGGGCTTCATCGCCCTCACGGACACGCCGCGCCAGCGCTTCCAATCGGTTAATATATTCTTCGAGCGCTTCCAAGACATGTGCGCTGTTCGTCAGCAGGATATCGGTCATCATCTCCAGGTTGGATGCCGCCAGTCGGGAGGTATCCCGGAAGCCCGGGCCGACCAATGTGGCGGCCGACGGCAACCGGCATGCGGTCTGGGCCAGCGCGACGGCCACCAGATGCGGCAAGTGGCTGGTGCTGGCCACCAGCGTATCGTGTTCGGCGGCGGTCAGTTCCAGCGGATGCGCCCCCAATACTTCCACCAGCCGCCGGCAGACCGTCCGCGCCCGAGGCGTGGCGCGTTCAACCGGCGTTAAAACGAACGGCGCATTTTGGTACAAGCCGGCATCCGCGAATTGGATCCCCTGCACCTCTCGCCCGCAGATCGGATGCCCGCCGATCGGATCGTATCCCGGTCCCAGGGCTTCCATGGCTTCGACGATGTCGCTCTTGGTGGATCCGATGTCCATCACAATCCGGACCGCGCCCTGCGGCGGTTGGATTTCCGAAAGTTCCTTCAGCAGCGCCAGAATCGTCCGCACCGGGGCCGCCAGTACGATCAGGTCGGATTTTGCGACCACATCCGGCAGATGATGCGCCAATTCATCCACCACATTCCGGCTCAGGGCCGCCTTATCCGCCGCCGGATCCGAATCCAAACCGATCCGGCGGCGGCATTTTCCGTCCAGACCGAGCGCCAGCGATCCGCCCATCAGCCCCAGGCCGACGACACCGACGGTCAGGTTTTCCAATCCCACCGGGGATTCATTTTTCGTGGGCATGAAGCCATCTCATCCTTTGTATGCAGAAGATGCGGCGGTCGTCCTCACGGACTCCGAGCCGGCTCGGCCTATCCGGCCGCGACAGAATCCGCAAAGCCCGCCTCTGCCGGTCCCCCAGGATACGGAGGTGATTTTACGCTATTTTCGGGGGAATGCCGCTATACGAATCGTCTACCGCCGTCCCACGGCCTCGGCCACCCGCTTCACATGGTCGACCAAGCCGGAGAACTCGGCCGGCCGGAGGCTTTGCGCCCCGTCGGAGAGAGCCGTCTCCGGGTGCGGATGAACTTCGATCAGCAACCCGTCCGCCCCGGCGGCGACCGCTGCGCGCGCGATCGATTCGATATACTCGTCCCTTCCGGTCGAATGGCTGGGATCGACGATCACCGGCAGATGAGAAAGCCGCTTGACGACGGGGACCGCGTTGATGTCGGTCGTGTTGCGGGTGGCCGTTTCGAAGGTGCGGATGCCCCGCTCGCAAAGCACCACCCGGCTGTTCCCGCTGGAAAGGAGGTATTCCGATGCCATGAGCCATTCTTCGATGGTGGCGCTGATCCCGCGTTTGAGCAGAACCGGATGGCCGCTGCTTCCCACTTCCCGCAGCAGCGGGTAATTCTGCATGTTGCGCGCGCCGATCTGGATCATGTCCGCATAGCGCACCACCAGCTCCACCTGTTCCGGCGCCATGACTTCGGTGACCACCGGCAGCCCGGTCGCATCCCGCGCTTCGGCCAGGAGCTTTAATCCTTCCTCGGCCATTCCCTGGAAGGAATACGGCGAGGAGCGCGGTTTATAGGCTCCGCCGCGCAGCATATGGGCACCCGCCTGCTTTACGGCCTTGGCCGTTTCGAGGATTTGTTGCTCTCCTTCCACGGCGCACGGCCCGGCGATGAAAACGATCTGCGGGCCGCCGATGGTGACCGATCCGACGCGCACGACCGTATTTTCCGGACGGGCATCGCGCGACGCCAGCTTGTACGGTTTGAGGATCCGCACCACGCGCTCCACCCCCGGCAGCAATTCGAGGTGATCCCATGCGATCTGGCGCTCGTCCCCCAGGATCCCGATCACCGTGCGTTCCTCGCCGCGCGAAACGTTGACGCCGTACCCCAGTTCCTCCACCCGGCGCACCGTTTCGTCGATATCCTCATTCTTGGCATGGTTTTGCATGACAATGACCATCGTATCTCTCCTTCCCCCGGCATCCGCCGCGACAGCGCGTATCCCGGACAGCCTTGCCGGCGCAACACCTGCAAGGTTCATGCGTGGTTTCCCAATGTGCGGGTCGGATACGAACCCAACTCGCGGATGAATTCCGTATGTGTTTTCAATTCCTCCAGCGCCTTGACCACGTTCGGATCCGCGGCATCGCCTTCGAAATCCAGGTAGAAGAGGTAATGCCACGGTTTCTTGCGATCCGGCCGGGATTCGATTTTGTTCAGGTTGATTCCCCGCCGGGCCAGCACGTCCAGGCAGGAATGCAGAGCTCCGGGTTTGTGGCTGGTGGCGAAGATCAGCGATGTTTTGGTGGGTTTTCCGATCGGCCGGTTTTCCTTCGACAGCAGCAGGAAGCGGGTGTAGTTTTCCTGGATATCCTGAATGGAACGGGCCAGGATGTTCAGCCCGTACAATTTGGCCGCCGTTTCGCTGGCGATCGCCGCCCGATCCGGCCGTTTTTCCTCCAAGAGTTGCCGCGCCGCGCCGGCGGTGTCGTACACCGGGACCGGTTCCCAATGCTGGGAAGCGATCCAGCGCGCACACTGTTCCAACGCCTGCGGATGGCTGATCACCTCGCGTACGTTTTCCACCTCCACGCCCGGCGGAAGCATCGCACATTCCCGGACGGGGAGGATGAGTTCTCCGATGATCTGAAGATCGTTCTCGAGCAGCAGATCGTAGGAAGTATGGATCGAACCGGTGGTGGAGTTTTCCACCGGCAGCAATCCGGCTTCCACCCGGTCCGTGGTGACGGCCAGGCAGATTTCCTGGAAGGACCGGCAGGGGACCCGCGAAGGTTCGGCGGTCAATCCCAGGATGATGGCCTCTTCGGAAAAGGCTCCGTGTTCACCCTGGAACGCAATCGTTGCCGGTGTACTGTAGGCCTGTGCGGGCGATTTTTCCGGCGGCGGCGGCACCAGATCCGGCCGCAGAGCCTCCGCCTCGTGCAGGTACACATGCTGGATTTCAGCCGGTTCGCGGTTCGTGTTCCACAGGATCAAGACGCGGATGCAGCGCGGAACACTGCCGGCGACGTCGATCTCGTGTGCGCACAGCATTGCGGTTTCCCGCCATCCCATCTCCCGGGCGGCCAATGCCGGAAAGGCGGCGTTCAGATCCGGCGTGGTCGTGAAGACGATCGACGCCAGATCCTCAGGTTGGAGACCGTTGCGCTTGTGGATCTCCATCAGCAGTTCCTTGGTCCGCGCCAGGATGTCCTTGGATCGGTTGCCGGGGGCGGTCGTCGCACCCCGAATTCCGCGCACGGGCATGTTGTCCTCCGGGTTTCGAATATTCCGTCCGGCTCGGCGGCGGTCCGCCATCCCCGACGGAGAATAAAAAAAAACCGCGAGGCCGTCTGGCCTCGCGGTAATTTTCGGGAAGATTGCTTTCGGTTCCGGACCCTTTTAACGCGAAGCGACGGCTGCCTTGTGGGAGCCGTAAAAATACGCGTAAAAGAAGAACCGGTACGATTTCATATTGGGCGGCATCTTAGCACGCCCGCAAGCATCCGTCAAGCCCTCGGCGTTCCCGCCTGTCAAGCGGCCTCCGGCATTCCTCCGGAAGGGGCTTTTCCTCTCCCGCCGGCCCGTCGGGCCGGCAAAAGGGACATCCGTAATCACCCTCCCGTCGAGGATGGCATCCGTTCTGCCGGCTTTTTGACTTTATCCGCCGGTGTAGGTATCATCCGTATTATCAACCATCTCCTAGAAAACGAACCGCCATCCGACCGGAGGCCGCATGCAACGGCGGTATGGCGGCAGCCATCGACCGTCTATCCAAGGAATATCGCTCCTGGAGGATGGAAAAGGTACACCGGTGTTCATAGTGCAACGCAAATAGGAGGAAGAGCCATGGTCAATCTGTTCCTGCGTTCCGCATTGGTGTTAGCGCTGCTGTTCGGCTTGGTCTTTGCGGTCGGCATGGGGGTGGTGGTCTACTTCGATCTACCGTCCGTCGTGGCGGTGGTATTCGCCCTGGGCGTGCTGTTGCTGCAGTACCTTCTGGGACCGTTCATCCTGCAGCTCATCTACAAGATCGAATGGCAGGATGTGCAGACCCTCGACCCCAGACTTGCCGAGTTCGTCGGCCGGGTGTGCACGGAGCGGAAGATCCCCCCGCCGCGCTTCGGGCTGATCCGCGACGGGAACCCCAACGCCTTCACCTTCGGCCACTACCCGGGCGACGCCCGCCTGGTGGTGACCTCGGGCCTGATGGACCTGCTGGACGGGGAGGAACGCCAGGCCGTCGTGGCCCACGAGCTGGGCCACATCGCCCACTGGGATTTCGTGGTGATGACCATGGCCGCCGCCATCCCGTTACTGCTGTACGTCATCTACATCACCACCCGCAGCAGCGGCCGGCGGAAGGGCCGCAGCGGGGAGTATGCGGCGCTGATCGGGCTGCTCTCCTACCTGGCCTACGTCGTCAGCCAGTTCATCGTGTTGCTGCTTTCCCGGATCCGCGAATATTACGCCGACCAGTTTTCGGGTGAGCAGACCCGCAACCCCGACGCCCTCTCCTCGGCGCTGGTGAAAATCGCCTACGGTCTGGCCCGGGCGCCGAAAGAGGAAGGGAAGAAGAAGGACGACGCGCGGATGGTCGCGGGACGGGCGTTCGGCATCTTCGATCCGAAGGTGGCCCAGACCCTGGCGCTCACGAGCGCCGGAAGCGGCGCGGTATCCGCCGCCTCAATGGAAAGCGCGATGAAGTGGGATCTGTGGAACCCGTGGGCCGGCTTATTTGAATTAAATTCCTCGCATCCTCTCCCGGCCAAGCGCATCAAGGCGCTGGAACGGCAGACCAAGGCACTGAACAAGACCCCCCGGTTCAGCTTCG
>JBJYXS010000300.1:17012-19070 GCA_046260075.1 Anaerolineales bacterium
TGGTGATGCAGGACGATACCGGCTTCATCATCCTGGATTACCGCCAGCCGATACGCTTCTTCGAGTTCCTTTTCGGATGGCTGAAAGCCGATAAACTGATCGGCCGGCAGGGCAAGGCCTCGGGCTGGTACCGGCGCGGGCCCAGGCCCTACTTCGAAATGCGCCATCTGACACTGGATGGCGGGGAAAAAGTGACCAGTTATGTGTACCCGGTTACGCAGTTCTTCGTCTACGCGGGGCTCGTGGCCGGAATTTTGCTGACCGCCCTTGCCTGAGGGAAAACCTCAGGAGAGGTCCATTTTCTAGGTCCGTGCGGATTGCAAAAATTGCAGCCCGCACGGTATCTTTTCTGCAATTTACCTAAGAGCGGCAATCCGGCGCCGGCCGGCGCTGGAACACGACCTGCTATTCCGGCGTGTTAACGGCGCGGTAATAACTTTCGGGCGGCCCCAGATAACTCGGCTGCACACCGCCGGTGTCGACGACGATTTTCTGCAGCACCACGCCCGGATCGACCATCCAGAATCTTAGAATATGACCGCCGGCGGCCGGGATAGCATGCTCGGATTCCGCCGTTTTGATATTCTCCCCTACCGCTTGCTCCCAAGCCCGCAACGAGTTATCGGGCCAAAGATCGACGACCTGCGGCGCCTCGCCGTCGAACGAGACGGCGTACCGCAAGGCTTTCCGATTCAGGAAATCCAGGGTCGGCGAGCAGTATGCCCGCACCCGTACTTTACCGGAGTGGAATAGGTGCATGCGGTATTCCAGGCGCGGAGAGTCTCCTCCCGGCGTCTGTGGCGTGGCGGTCACCGGAAACGGGGTCATGCCCGAAAGCGTGCGGCCGAAGGCCGGTATGCACTGCCAACGGATCGAATCGGTTCCCACCGCCTGCTGGAAATGCTCCGCCTCCATCGATACGCATCCGCCGCCTTCGACAAAGCCCTCCACGCCGTCCCTTTTGGGCCGGGCGGGATGGCGCACGGCTGCCTTGACGACCACTCGAACGCCGTGCGGCCCGGAGATATGGATCAGCGCCGTGCGTTTGCCTTTCGGCGCCTTCGCCCAATCCACGTCCACAGCCAGGCGGATTTCCGTTTGCACCATCCCCCGGCCGGGGGTGACGGTAAGCCAGGGCTCTTCCGATTCCGCTTGGAATTCGAAGGGCTGCTTTCCCCGGTTGAATACCTCAATGAAGGACGGCCGCTTCCGATAGACGTCGAACTCCGGAAGGGCCGCCTGTGCGTCCGACCGCGGCCACCAATCCTCCGATCCTTCCACCGCCACGCCCATTTCGGCCGGATCGGGCAGTTCGATTTCCGCCACCTCGGGCATGACATTTTCTTCCGGCTGCTGCCAGGTGGTGTATCCGATATGGGTTTGATCCATCATATGGTTCCATTTGCCGCCCCCCAGTTGCCGATTGTAGCGGCGCGTGATTTCGGCATCCCGTTCGAAGAGGTCTCTCACCTTCGCCGCCAGGCCGTTCGTCGCGGCCCGGCCCTGCCCGGCGTACCACTGGTTTCTTCCGGCGGTGACATAGAGTTCGTTCAGATTGGCGCAGGCCTGCACCGGATGGAACACCAGCTGGTAGAAAGCATCCCGGTATTCAACGGGCAGCGTCTCCTGGATGCGCCCGGCTTCCGCAACCAGCCGGTCGAATTCCTCCACCACCGTTTCGGCCTCGCGGTAGTGGACCAGGCTGTAGGTGTCCGGGGCCAGCATCTCCGGCTTGCGGCGGCTGTTGAAGCGGGTGTATTGGGCCAGGATATGGGCGATCTCCGCCGCATGCTCGCCGCCGAACTGCTGTGCGGCCCATTCCCGCGTGTACGCGAGCAGGCTATCGGCCGCGAGAGCCCCGGGATTCCACGCGTAATCCAGGAAGAACTGGATCGGGAACTCCAACGGCTTGATGTCGCCCACGTTGACGATCCAGATGCGGTCCACGCCGTGGCGGTAGGCCAGATGCATCTGTTCCCAAGTGCGTGCGATCGGGCTGGCGTTCAGCCATTTATAGTTGCGTGGCCCGCCGACGTAATCGTAGTGGTAATACATGCC
>JBJYXS010000301.1:0-1916 GCA_046260075.1 Anaerolineales bacterium
CAGATCGCCGGGACGCTGGCCGGATTATTGATCATGGCGGCGATCCTGTTCCTGGTGGCGGTGGGAATCCTACGCCGCCGCAGCATCCTGCAAGGATGACGGCGGGGAAAACGGGAGATACGGTATGAAACAGATATTGGCTATTGCATGGAAAGACACGCGGATCCGGTTCGCATCGCGCGGTGAATGGCTGTTCTTCCTCGTCCTGCCGGTCGTGTTTTCGCTGGTGATCAATTTCGGCGTCGGTTCGGCGTACGGCTCCGCAGGCGACTCGCGGATCCCGGTCCTGGTCGTGAATGAAGACGGCGGCGAGCTGGCCGGTGATCTTATCGCAGCGTTGGAATCGTCGGCCACGGTGCGCGTAGTGCCGGCGGATCTGGAGGAGGCGGAGGCGGCGTTCAAGGAGCGGGAGGCTCCCGCCATCCTGGTGATTCCGGCCGGATTGGATCAAACGCTCGATGACGGACGGACCGTCGATCTGCAATTCACCACGGCGGCGGGGAACACGGATGCCATCGCCGCGCAGCAGGCCGTCGAGGCCGCGCTGGGAGCGGTGGGACGGTCGCTGCAGGCCGCCGGAATCGTCACGGCGGCGGCCGAGGACATCCGGCCCTTTGCGGATGATGCGGCCCGGCAGGCGTTTTACGATGATACTAAAAACGAGGCCCAGCAGCTGTTCGCCGAACGGCCCGAACGGATCGTCGTGACGGGTCCGGCGCCCGATTCGGAAGAACAGGCTACCTGGACTCCGCAGGGGCAGGCTTCGGCCGGCCAGTTGATCACCTGGGTGTTCATACCGCTGTTGGGCATCTCCGCGATGTTCGCCTACGAACGCCAACAGGGAACGCTGCGGCGCCTGATCAGCGCCCCGGTCGGCAAGCTGACCGCGTTGCTGGGGACCGTCACCGGCCAGCTGGCGACGGCGCTGGTGCAGATGATGATCTTGGCGTTGGTTGGAACGGTGCTCTTCGATCTGCCCTGGTGGAGCCATCCGGCGGCGACCCTGGCGATGTTCGCCGCCTTCGGACTGGCCGCGGTGGCGTTCGGCACGATGCTGGGGACGTTTGTGAAAACCGAAGCCCAGGCCAGCGGAATAAGCCTGGCGCTTGGAATGACCATGGCCATGCTCGGCGGCTGCTGGTATCCGCGCGAGTTGTTCCCCGAAACCGTCCAACAGATCACCCTGGCGCTGCCGACGACCTGGTCGATGATCGGGATGAACGATATCCTGCTGCGTGGTCAGGATCTGATGGGGGTGCTGCCGGTTGTGGGCGTGTTGTGCGGTTTTGCGGTGGTGTTCCTTGCCGTCGGGGTGCTGCGGTTCCGGTACGAATAATCTCTTCCCCGTTTCCCCACCCCCGGCTTCCTCTATGCGAGAGTATGGTTCTCTCTCCCATCCCCTGAAAGGGGATGGGAGAGGTGGTTTCAGGGGGGAGGGAAGGCGGCCAGAATTTTCTCCAATACCCTATCAATATCCGTTAATACTTCATTGTTCCAGAACCGCATGACCGTAAACCCTTTTCTTTCCAGGAAGGTAGAGCGGGCGGTATCATATTCATGTTGAGACGAGTGAGGGGCACCATCCAGCTCGATAACGATCTTTTTTCGCGGAGCGCAGAAATCCACAATATATGGACCGATTGGATGCTGCCTTCGAAATCCTGCTCCGGATAACCGGTGGGCTCGAAGGCGGGGCCATAACTATCTTTCAGCGGGTGTCGGGCTTCTTCGAAGAAGGCGTGCTCGGATAAAGGTTTTCGACTTCTGATTGTCGGACATTTTTCCCCCTTTTCGATGTGAAATATTTCTCATAATCCACGACGAATATAATGAGGTGGCCGGATGCGTCCTCGATAACCCTCCCCCTGTATCCTGAGTGTTCCATGTGAGAATCTGTTCCCCCCATCCCCTTTCAG
>JBJYXS010000302.1:0-25142 GCA_046260075.1 Anaerolineales bacterium
CTCGCGGAGTGTGCGGGATCCGCTCTTTGGAAACCGCACGTAAACGAAGCGGGGGCCAGCCCTCGCGGAGTGTGCGGGATCCGCTCTTTGGAAACCGCACGTAAACGAAGCGGGGGTGACGATCACTTACCATTCCTTTTCGGGTTTCCGAAGATAGCCCTTTTTTTCACAATCCCTGCGGTATAATGCCCATCCGGCGAAAAGGGGGCACGCCGAAGCATCATCACAACGGTTTTTTGGAGACGGATATGGATACGACGATTGAACAAATTCTTGCGCGGGAAATTCTGGATTCGCGCGGCAATCCGACGGTCGAGGTGGATGTGGTCCTGGCCGACGGATCCTGGGGACGGGCGGCGGTTCCTTCCGGAGCCTCCACCGGGACTCACGAGGCTCTCGAACTGCGCGATAAGGACGCCGGCCGCTACGGCGGCAAGGGCGTGACCAAAGCGGTCGAAAACGTCAACACGGAAATCGCCAAAGCGCTCCTGGGGTGGGCGGCGGTCGATCAGCGCGGCATAGATCAGGCGATGCTCGAGCTGGACGGCACGCCGAACAAGGCCCGCCTGGGCGCCAACGCGATCCTCGGGGTGAGCCTGGCGGCGGCCAAGGCCGCGGCGGCCGCGCTGGGCATGCCGCTCTACCGCTATATCGGCGGCACGTTCGCGCACATCCTGCCCGTCCCGATGATGAACATCCTCAACGGCGGGGCTCACACCGGCTGGCAATCCACCGACTTCCAGGAATTCATGGTCATGCCGGTCGGAGCGCCGACCTTCCGCGAGGGGCTGCGCTGGTCGTCGGAGATCTACCATACACTGCGCACGGTGTTGCGCGAAAAGAAGTACACCGCCCTGGTGGGCGACGAGGGCGGCTTCGCCCCGGCGCTGAAATCGAACGTCGAGGCCGTCGAGGTCATCCTGACCGCGATCGAGAAGGCCGGTTATAAACCCGGCGAACAGGTGGGCATCGCGCTCGATCCGGCCGCTTCGGAGCTGTTCGACGCCAAGACCCGCACATACAATCTGCGCCGCGAAGGGCGGAAGCTCTCCGGCGAAGAGATGGTCGCTTTCTGGCTGGAATGGATCGAAAAGTACCCGATCGTCAGCCTGGAGGACGGATTGGGGGAGGACGACTGGGAATCCTGGACCCTGTTGGTCGAAAAGGCCGGGGAAAAAGTGCAGATCGTCGGCGACGACCTGCTGGTGACCAACCCCGGGCGCGTCCGCAAGGCGATCGCACAAAAGGCGGCCAACGCGCTGCTGGTCAAGCTGAACCAGATCGGTTCGCTCTCGGAGACGATGGAGGCGGTCGAGATCTGCCACCGGGCCGGATGGCACACGGTGACCTCGCACCGCTCCGGCGAAACCGAAGATTCGACCATCGCAGATTTGAGCGTGGCGATGAACATGGGGCAGATCAAGACCGGCGCGCCCGCCCGCAGCGACCGGGTGGCGAAGTACAACCAGCTGCTGCGGATCGAGGAGCAATTGGGCGGGGAAGCCCGCTATGCGGGAAAGGCCGCCTTCATCAACGGCGGGTTGGGATAAAACCGCTGCGGCGAGTATAGGCAGCCGCCGTCATTGCGAGGAGATCGTTCCGCCGCGGTTTTCGGCGGGGCGATCGACGAAGTTCATCCCGGTGCTCTTCCGGGGCAATCTTGGTTTTTTTCTTCCGGAAGATTGCCGCGTCGGCTGCGCCTCCTCGCAATGACAATTAATCGTCTTCCGGCGAGGCTTCGGCTTCCTGTGCGGCGGTGGCGGTGCCGCAGAAAGGACAGACGTTCCAGGCGAGTTCGAGCATCCGGCCGCACTCCGCGCAGGGCTTGCGCAGCAGCGTGGAGCAAGAGGGGCAGAGACGCCAATCGGGGTCGACGGCCCGTCCGCAGCCCGGGCAGGTCAACCGGCCGGCGATCGAGGCCAGGAGCGCCTCCTCCTCGAGGCTGACCTGATATTCCTCCTCCATCGTCCGCCGGGGGCGCAGGAGCAGGTAGAGGATCAGGCCCGGAACGGTAAGCAGAGCGACGGCGATCACGGCCAGAATGTGCGCCAGGCGGTCGTCGGACCGCAGGCGGATATCCTTCGCCGTCCACACAACCAAACTCAGCCAGGTCGCCGCCAACACCGCGACGCTTAGTGCGACGGCCAGGTAGATCAGCGGGCCGGGTAGAATATTTTCTCCTGGGGGCATGCCGTTTCTCCGAAGTACGGGGTGAATCCATTATACCCTCCCGCACGATGGAAGATCCGCTCTTTGAACGACCGATACGGAGGATTGCACGCAGAAGATATGCCGGTGAACGGGATTGCCATGAACAAAGGATCATTTGCTTTCGCCGTCCGGCGGATGCAGACCGCACGCCGTGTGATCCTCCCCCTTGGGACGGCGTTTTTACTGCTCCTCCTGGCGCCGCTGGCGGTCAGGGCTCAGGGAACGGGGGGCGACGAGTTCGAACCGCCGTTCGTCGAATGCTGCAAGGGCGGCTCCGATTTCGTCAATCTGCGCACCGGACCGAGCGCCGCGGATTACCCGGAAATTGTGGGCATACTGACCTTTGGGGAGAAATTGAAGGCGATCGGGCAATCGAAGGCCGGATATTGGATCCAGGTCCGTTATCCTTCCGCGCCCGGCAGCGTGGCTTGGGTGAGCGCGGATTTGGTGATCATCCATTACGGCGCCGAGGATCTGCCCATCGTGGCACCGCCGCCGACGGCGATTCCGAAAAACCAGCCGACCATCGATCCGACCTTCGCAGCGCAATTTTCCTCCGTCCTCCCGACGCGGCTGCCGACCTTTACTCCGGCGACTCCCGAGCCCACCATAACGATCCCGGCGGTTTATTCCGGATTGTCGAAACGCGGATTGCCGCCGGCGATGATCATCCTGGCGCTGCTGACGATCGGGACGTTCGGAACGATACTCTCGGCGATGGTCGGACGGAGGTGAACAGCGGATGACGATGGACAAAGCGATCGCCTACGCGCAGGAAAACCGCGAACGGTTCCTGCGCGATCTGAACGAATTGCTGGAAATTCCCAGCGTATCGACACTCTCCCAATATGCCGGGGAAATTCAGCGCGCGGCGGAATGGCTGCACCTGCGGCTGACCAAGCTGGGTTTCGGCGCGCGGCTGCTGCCGACGGGAGGCGCGCCGATCGTGTACGGAGAGTACCGGCATGCGGGGAAGGATGCTCCGATCCTGCTGATCTACGGCCACTACGACGTCCAGCCGGCCGAACCGCTGGAGGAATGGGTCACGCCGCCGTTTTCCCCGGCCGTTCGCGGCCAAGACCTGTTCGCCCGGGGAGCCTCCGACATGAAGGGGCCGCTGATGACCTACCTGGCGGCGTTGGAATCCGTCCTGGCCGTCCAGCAACTACCAATCAACGTAAAATTCCTGATCGAAGGCGAAGAGGAAATCGGATCGCCGCATCTGGCGGACGCGCTGGCGAACAACCGGCAATTGCTGGATTGCAGCGTCGTGCTAAACGGCGATACGATGATCCTCCGGCCGGATCTTCCCACGATCATCTACGGACTGCGCGGACTGGCGTACTACGAACTCCGGGTAGAGACCGCCGAACACGATCTGCATTCGGGGATCTTCGGCGGGGCGGTGCCCAACGCCGGACAGGTCCTTTCTGAACTGATCGCAGGCATGCATGATTCGCAGGGACGGGTGACGCTGCCGGGATTTTACGACGACGTTCTACCCCTCTCAGAGGAAGAACGGGCCGAATTGGCACGGATACCGTACGAGGAAAAGGAATTCCTCACCCAATCCTCCGGATACGGGGTGATCGGGGAAGAGGGATACACCGTCACCGAGCGGCTGGGCGCGCGGCCGACCCTGGAGGTCAACGGGCTGCTGTGCGGCTTCACCGAGGAAGGTTCGAAGACCGTCCTGCCGGCCCGGGCGATGGCTAAATTGTCGATGCGTCTGGTGCCCAACCAGCGGCCGGAGAACGTGCAAGGGCAGCTGGAAGCCTATATGCGGGAACGGGCGCCCTCCTGGCTGCGATGGGAGGTGATCGATTTGGCCGGCTGCCCGGCGGGCGTCGTCCGCCGCGATACGACCGAGATGCAGGCCGCCGTCCGCGCTCTGGAAGGCACCTTCGGCGTGCGGCCGGTGTTCGCCCGCGAAGGCGGCAGCGTGCCGGTGGTCGGGCTGATTCAGGAAATCCTCGGCCGCGAATCGATCATGATGGGGTTCAGCCTGCCCGACGACAACCTGCACGCGCCCAATGAAAAATTCCATCTGCCCAATTTCGAACACGGCATAGAAGCGTACATACGGTTCCTATATGAACTGGCGAAATAACGCAAACCGCATGCTATTCGCCGCTATTGCGGCGGCGCAGGAATCCGTTTCCTACGGCGGGCAAGCGGTCCTGGAGGGCGTGATGATGCGCGGCCGGAAGATGATGGCCGTCGCCGTGCGCCGCCCGGACGGCGAGATCCAGACCCGCGTCCGCCCGTTGAGCGGAATCTACCAAAGCCGCATCGCCAAGATACCCGTTCTGCGCGGCGTGCTGCTGTTGTGGGATACGCTTGGGCTGGGATGGGAGAGCCTGGCGTATTCCGCCGAAGCGCAGGGAGAAGAGCCCATCGGGCGGGGGGAGTGGATCGGCACGATTCTATTTTCGCTGGTCATCATGATCGGCGGGTTCTTCCTGATGCCGACTGCGGTGGCGCAGGGCCTTGAAAGCCTGTTGTCCCTTTCGGCCGTGGCGGGCAACGCCGTCGAAGGCGCGATCCGCCTGATCCTGTTGATCGCCTATCTCGTATCGATCGGGCGGATACCGGAAATCGCCCGCGTCTTCGCTTATCACGGAGCCGAGCACAAGACCGTCGGAGCCTTCGAGTCCGGCGCGGAGCTGACGCCCGAATCGGTGGAAGCCTTTCCCAAGGAGCACCCGCGCTGCGGGACGTCGTTCCTGGTCACGATCGCCGTATTGGGCATTTTCCTGTTCTCGCTCGTGGGGCCGCTGCCCTTCGGGTGGCGGATCATCAGCCGCCTGCTGGGAATCCCCGTGCTGGTTGCCTTCGGATACGAATACCTGCGCTTTTCCGCGTGGATTAAAAACCCCGTACTGTCGCGGATCCTGACCGCTCCCGGCGTATGGACCCAGTCGTTGACCACACGCGAGCCGGACCGTCCAATGCTGGAAGTAGCGATCACGGCCTTCCAAGCCGTCCGCAACGCAGAGGAACATCCGCAGGAAACGCCGGAGGAGACGCCGTCGCCGGCTCCGCCGCAAGCGGAGGATGCCGGGACGACCGGCGTGCAAGAGGAGCAGGGAGAATAGCATTCATTGTCAATGCGAGGAGGGCCGGAGAATGCGGTGTTTATTCTCCGGCCCGAGGAAGTTCACCCCGGTGCTCTTCCAGGGTGATCTCCCCGTTTTTACATTAGGAGATTGCCGCGTCGATCGACCCGTAGCATAGCGCGGCGGTAGATCTCCTCGCAATGAAGATGGGGCGATGGGGTTGTAATTCTCAAGCCCGATGATGCAATCTCAATGTTTTTATTTCAGGAGATTGCCGCGTCGGCTTCGCCTCCTCGCAATGACAGGGAAACCGAACATGCGCTTTTCCCGCCGTGTGGAAAATCTGAAACCGTATCCCTTCGCCAAGCGGGCGGAGAAGATCGCCGCGCTCAAAGCGCGCGGGATGGATGTCATCCGTATGGACATCGGTTCGCCGGACAGGCCGCCGGCCGACCATATCCTGGCCGCGATGGAAAAGGGAGCCCGCGGCGCGCAAGGCTACCCCGCCTTCGGCTATGGGAATCCCTCGCTGCTCGATGCGGTCGCGTTCTACTACCGTTCGCGGTTCGAAGCCGTACTGGATCCGCGGCGGGAGGTCACCGCGCTGATCGGATCCAAGGAAGGCGTTTTTCATATCACCCAGGCTCTGCTGAATCCGGGAGATATCGCGCTCGTACCCGATCCGGGCTATCCCGTCTACCGCGTGGCGGCGGAATGGGCCGGGGCCGAGGTGCAGACAATGCCGCTGAGGCGGGAGCGGGGTTTTCTTCCGGATCTGGATGCCCTGCCGGCGGATATCCTGAAAAGATCCCGGATGATGTGGATCAACTACCCGAACAATCCCACCGGTGCGGTCGCCGGTAGGGAATTCTACGAAGCGGCGCTGGATCTGGCGCGGCGCAACGGAATCCTCCTGTGCCACGACGCCGCCTATTGCGACGTCGCCTTCGACGGATACCGGCCGATGAGCCTTCTGGAACTTGACGGGGCCAAATCGCACGCGGTAGAGTTCACCTCGGTCTCCAAGACCTACAACATGGCCGGATGGCGGTTGGGTTTCCTTTCCGGCAACGCCGAAGCGGTGGGCGCCGTTCGACGGGTGAAGAGCAACATCGATTCGGGCATATTCGCCGGAGTCACCGCGGCGGGCGAGGCGGCCCTGCGCGGCGATCAGACATGGATCGCCGAACGCAACGCGCTCTACGCCCGGCGACGCGATCTCATCCTCGAAGGATTGGCGGCGGCCGGCATCCATGCCGAGCCCTCACGGGCCTCACTATATATCTGGGCTCCCGTTCCCGGGGGGCAACAAGCGGAAACATACACTGAATCGCTGTTGGAACAAACCGGCGTCAGCTTCGCGCCGGGCACCTTCTTCGGCGCCGAGGGGGAAGGCTACGCGCGCATTTCGCTCGCCACTCCCACCGAGCGGGTGGAAGAAGCGATGGAACGGCTGCGGAAATGGGGGTAGAGGTGATCCCGCGGATTGCGATCCGCAGAACCGTGTACGCCGGTCTTTCCCCGGGCAAGCGGAAATATCATTTTATTCTCCAGTAAAAAAAATAAAATGCCCGAATCGATCCGTGTCGAACCGGTCACTCCCGAGAACGCCGCACAATTGAAGCGATACGCCAATGAGCACGGACGGGAGCACGACGATTCCTATCTCCCGGGCATCGACTTCGAACTTTCCCCGGATTGCCCCGGATACCTGTTGCGCAACGGAGACGCTGTCGTGGGGGCGGCTGTCCTGATGCGCACCGAACGTTTCCGGAAAGCCCGAAAGGGCAGGTTTTCGATCCTGCATGCCTTCCCATGCACCCGCAAGACGTATTCCCTCCTGCTGAAGGCGATGCATCCGCATTTTTGCGGTCTGGGCAGCGTCTTTTTGTTCCTCCCGGAGCGGAAACGGAAGGTCCGCGCTATCCTGGAAGGACTGGGCTTTTCCGTCGAACGGTATTCCAGCCTGATGGAAAATCGGGATCCGGCGGATCCGGAAGTACGTTTTCCCCGGGGATTTACAGTACGTCCGCTGGACGTCTCGGACTGGGACGGCATCCGGCGTTTTGCCCGATGCGTGAATGTGAATTTCCGGGAAACGGCAGGGCACATCGATTCATCGCCCGACGACATTCGGCGGATGTTCCACGAACCCGGATACCTCAAAGAAGGAATTTGCATGTTGTGGAAGGAGCGGGAAGCCGTCGGAACGGTATGCATCTCGCGCGAGCCGGAAACGGCGGGGACCGCGGAGATCGGCGGATTGAGCGTCGACCCGCGGTTCCGCGAACAGGGTCTCGGAAGGATGCTTCTGCGGTATGCCAGGAGGATGGCGCATGCCTCCGGCCTTCCGGCGGTCGTGTTGTCGGTCAACGCGGAAAACGAATTGGCGTTCCGGTTATACCGTTCGGAGGGATTTCTTCCCCTCCAAACAATGGTATGCTACACGTTAATGTGCGGGAAGCGGGCGGAATGACGGTACCCCTGAGCGCCGTCGTCGCGGGACACATCTGCATCGACATCCTCCCGGATTTCAGCCGGACGGCGGATCAGCCCTTGCCCTCCCTGCTGAAGCCGGGCGCGTTGGTGCAGACCGGAGCGCTGCAATTTTCGGGTGGCGGGCCGGTCTCCAACGCCGGATCGGCGCTCCACCGCCTGGGCGTTCCCGTGACCCTGATCGCCAAGACGGGTGAGGATCCGCTGGCCGCCATCCTCCGGCAGACCGTAAATCGGCAGTCGCCCGGACTGGCCGACTCCCTGAAGGCCGACCCGCAAAGCGATACTTCTTACAGCATCATCCTCAGCAACCGGGCCACCGACCGCATCTTCCTCCATTGCACCGGCGCCAACGATACCTTCGGGCCGGAGGATATCGATTTCTCCTTGGTGCGGCGGGCGGCCCTCTTTCACTTCGGCTACCCGCCGGTCCTGCGGCGGATGTACCGCGATGGGGGGCGCGATTTCGCGCAGGTGATGCGTTCGGCCAAGGAAGCCGGGGCGACGACCTCGCTGGATATGTGCGTGCCGGATCCGAACGCGGAAAGCGGGCGGACCGACTGGCGGCCGATATACAAAGCCGTCCTGCCCCATGTGGACATCTTCCTCCCCAGCTTCGACGAATTGCTCTATACCCTTCGGCCGGATGTGTTCCTCCGGATGGCCGGCGGCGGGGATTTGACGGCCCGGGCGACGCCGGACCTTGTGCAGGATCTCGGGCGCGAGCTGTTGGATTTGGGGGTGAAGGCCGTTATGATAAAGATGGGGGAACGCGGAGCATACTTGCGCACCGCCTCGGAGGATGCGCTGCAGGCCATGGGACGGGCAAGACCGCATCCGGAAGAGACGTGGGCCGGCCGTGAACGCTGGATCCCCTGTTTTAAAGTGAATGTGGTCGGAACAACCGGCTCGGGGGATGCGACCATCGCCGGATTTCTGGCCGGGCTGCTGCGCGGTTGCCCGGTCGAGCAGGCGCTGCAGATGGCCGTCGCGGTCGGCGCCTGCAACGTCGAGGCGGCCGATTCACTCAGCGGTCTGCGGACCTGGGAAGAAACGCGGGAACGAATCGACGCCGGATGGCCGCAACTTCCGCTCACGCTAAACGCGCCGGATTGGAAATGGGATCCATCCGGCGGAATGTGGATCGGACCACTGGACGATATTCGTTAACCGGCCGTTCTTCCGGAGGATGGGGGCTGTGGTGCCATCCATCGATGCCTGGGAGGGAATATGCTGTCGAACCGCATCAAACGTCTTGCCCCGCCGCCCCGGCCGGTTCCGCTGCCGGTGGCCTGCGGCGCCATGATGGGGATCACCGGCTCGTTCGGGGCGATCTTCCTGATCAGCGGCTTGGTCGGCACGCTGGTTTTCACCGCCGGTCTCCATCCGGCCGAGGAGCTGTTCCTGGCTTATTCCCACGAAACCGGCCGCGGGAACATCACCGAGGTCTCCGGAACGGACGCTTCGGAGAACGACGAACCGGTATATAAATATGACTACACCTTCACCTCGCGCCGCGGCGTGGAGTACTCCGGCACCAACTACACCACCGGCCGGCAGTGGTCGATCGGGGCGCCGGTGTCGGTCGAGTACGTGCCCGCGGATCCCACCATCTCGCGAATTCAGGGCGCGCGGATATCGAAGTTCCCGCCGTGGGTGCTGTTCATCCTGATCTTCCCGACCGTCGGCGGAACAATGTTCCTGAGTTCCGCCGTCAGCGGATTGCTGCAAATCCGTTTATTGCGCGAGGGGAAGATCGCCGATGCGAAGATACTCACGATGAGGGAAACCAACACCCGGCTCAATGAAGTGCCGGTGGTCGAATACATCTACGAGATCCATACCAGCATGGGCGAGGTGTTCCAGGGCAAATCGAAAGCCATGCCCACCGGCCGGATAGGCGACGAAGATCCGGAGCCGGCGTTGTACCTTCCCTCCCATCCGAGCCGCAACATGCTGGTCGATTCCCTCCCGCTGCGTTACCAGCTCGACGTCGACGGATTGAGCGGCCAGTGGATTTCGCAAGGGGGGCGGAAGCAGGTCACCCTGTACCTGCTGGCCTGGGGAGCGGCGATCGTGCTGGGCGGATTGTGGATCCTGCGGCTGTCGGGGATCCTGTAGGAGCGGGGCGGAAGATGAAGCGGAAGATGTGGAGGATGCTGCTGATCCCGGCGGTCGCCGCGGCCGGCCTGATCGCCGGATGGTATATCCTTGCCGGGCAGACCGCCCGGGATGAGAAGGGCGTGACGGTCCTCACCGATAAAACGGAATACGGGGCGGAAGAGACAGTCCGGATCATTATCCGCAATGCGAGCAATCAACCCGTCGATATCTATTGCCCGGTGTTCTGCGCCTTGGGGAACTTCCCCACCACGGTGGAGAATTCGGTCGACGGGGGCTGGGAATATTTCGCCGGCTTCTGCCCGAGCATCGAATCGCGGTTCGGAAGCGGCGAATACGCGGACGATGCCATCCGGCGCTCCCTCGCGGCGAGGGATTCCTTCAAATTGAAGATTTCCGGATTTCGGGCGATGGGCCTGCACCGGGATGAAACGCTGCGGATCGTCTATTACCTTGGCGAGGAAAAGACGTCAATTTTTTCCAAATCCTTCATCGTGTGGTATTGAAAGCAATTCCTCCGACGGAACAGCCCGCGGTCGATGCGGACTGTTCCGTTCGCTTTTTCCCAATCCGGTTACAATACCCTGCGGCGGACGGCGGCTTCGGCCGCCGTTGCGGCGGGAATCACCGGAGTTCCGTGGAGGGAAACGGGATTCCCGCCGAGCATCACCTTGGGGAGAGGGCGGATGGCAAAGGGCAGGGCGTTCGAGTACGACTACATCGTCGTGGGGAGCGGCTTCGGCGGGGCGGTTTCCGCGTTGCGGCTTGCCGAAAAGGGATACCGGGTTCTGATCCTCGAAAAAGGGAAACAGCTGCAGGGGGAGGATTTTCCAAAATCCAATTGGAATTTAAAAAAGTGGATGTGGCTGCCGGCGCTGCGGTTCTTCGGCCTGTTCCAAATGTCGTTTTTCCGGCACGTGACGATCATGTCGGGGGTGGGCGTGGGCGGCGGATCGCTGGTATACGCCAATACGCTGCCGGTGCCCAAGCACGGCTTCTTCCGGTCGGATTCCTGGAGCCACCTGGCTGATTGGGAAGCCGAGTTGAAGGAGTATTACCGCAAGGCCCTGGAGATGCTGGGCGCGGTTCCCAATCCGCGGCTGGAACTGGGCGATAAGGCTCTGCAGGAACTGGCGCGGCGGAACGGCGACGGGGACCGGTTTGAGCCGACCAGCGTTGCGGTGTTCTTCGGCGAGCCCGATCTCACGGTCCCGGATCCCTACTTCGGGGGAAAAGGTCCGGAGAGAAGCGGCTGCAACTTCTGCGGCGGCTGCATGCTCGGCTGCCGGTACAACGCCAAGAACTCGCTCGACAAAAACTATCTTCATTTCGCCCGGCAACGGGGCGCGGAGGTGCGGGCCGAGGCGGAAGTCTACGACGTCCGCCCGCTGGGAAACGGTGATGGCTCGCAAGGATACCGGGTCCGGTGGCGGTCCTCCACCACCCCGGTGTTCAAACCCAGGAATGAACATACCTGCCGGGGAGTCGTGTTCGCCGGCGGAGTATTGGGGACGGTGAGCCTGTTGTTGAATCTTCGGAAAACCTCGCTCCCGAGGCTTTCCCACAAGGTCGGATCCGGCGTCCGGACGAATTCCGAAAGCATCATCGCCGTGACCGACCCTGACCGCAAGTCTGTTTTTTCGGAGGGCATCGCCATCGGTTCGATCCTGCACTCCGACGAATATAGCCACATTGAACCGGTCCGCTATCCTTCCGGATCGGGCTTCTGGCGGCTGCTGGCATGGCCGCGGGTAGGGGGGCGGAACGTCTTCATCCGCATCGGAAAGCTGTTGGCCGATCTTCTCGCCCGACCGACACAAAACCTCAAAGTCATCCTGGTCGACGACTGGGCCAAACGGACTCAGATCCTGCTGTTCATGCAGACGATCGACAGCCACCTGCGGTTTTCCAAAGGGCCGCTGGGGATGGCGACCTCGGTAGAGAAGGGAAAACACCCCACCGCCTTCATCCCCGAAGCGGACGCATTAGCGGAGGGGTTCGCAGGGATCGTCAACGGCAAGCTTTGCGCCCTGTTGACCGAAACCCTGATGGGCATTCCCACCACCGCCCACATCCTGGGCGGCTGCGTCATGGGCCGGGGGCGGGAGGAAGGCGTGATCGACAAGGATCATCGCGTATTCGGCTATGAGAATATGTTCATCTGCGACGGCTCGGCGGTCTCGGCAAATCCCGGTGTCAATCCCTCGCTGACGATCGCTGCGCTGACGGAGCGGGCGATGAGCAAGATCCCCGCTGCGGGAAAATAAACCGGGCTTTGGGAGGAAGCGGAATGGCTTTGGTGGAACCGAAAACCGCCATGCGGGAAGCCGCCGATCACATTCAACCGGTCAACCCGAACACCGGGCGGCGGATGGACGCCGTGCCGGTGTGCAGCGAAGCGGACGTACGGGCGGCGGTGGAGCGAGCCCGGGCCGCGCAACCGGCCTGGGCAGAAAGAAAGCTGCGGGAACGCATCCGCGTAATGCGCCAGATCCAGGAAGTGCTCGTCGATCGGGCGGACGAGATCGTTTCGCTGGTTTCGCGGGAGATGGGCAAGAGCAAGACCGAAACGCTCATCGGCGACGCCTTGCTTGTCCTCACCAGCCTGACCGGATACATTTCCCTGGCGCCCAAGGTCCTTCGAGTCCGTAAACAGCGGCAGGGACTCCTGCACATCACCAAGCGCACCTACATCGTTCCCGAGCCGTTGGGTGTCGTGGCGGTGATCTCCCCCTACAACTTTCCCGTGCTGCTTTCATTGCAGTCGGCGTTCGCGGCGCTGCTGGCCGGAAATACGGTCGTCCACAAGCCTTCGGAGTTCGCCACGCTTTCGGCACTGAAGATCCGGGATCTTTTCTATAAAACGGATCTGCCGCGCGATGTGTACCAAGTGGTGACCGGGCGCGGGGAGACGGGCTGGGCCCTGGCGCATGCCGGGGTGAATCACATAACCTTCGTCGGCAGCAGCCGGACGGGACGCAAGGTGGCCGGCGCGGCGGGGGAACAGCTGATCGGATCGACGATGGAACTCGGCGGCAACAACGCCATGATCGTGCTCAACGACGCGCCGCTTCGACGGGCCGTGGACGGGGCCCTGACCTATGCCTTCACCGTCAGCGGCCAGGTGTGCGGATCCATATCGAGGATATACGTCCAGGAGCAGATCGCCGACGAGTTCCTGCAGAGGCTGCAGGTGCGGCTGGCCGATTTGCGAACCACCACCAGTATCAAACCCGGAAGGGGAGAAGTGACGGCGCTGGTAAACGAGGCGCTTTTGGAACGGGTGGAAGAGCACATTCGAATGGCGCTGGCGGATGGGGCCCGGATACTCGCCGGCGGCGGACGGCTGGAGGGCACCGACGCGCCCGTCTGCCGTCCGACGATCCTGGTGGACGTCCGTCCGGAAATGGACATCGTACGCGAGGAGAGTTTCGGGCCGGTGGTGTGCGTCATGCGGGTGAAGGACGATTCCGAGGCGGTCCGATTGGCAAACGCTACCCAGTACGGGCTGACGGCCAGCGTATGGTCGCGGGACGACGAGCGCGCCTGGCGGATCGCCCGCGCTCTCGATGTCGGCACCGTGGCGGTGAACGACCACTTGTGGCCGTTCTTCGCCCCGGAGGTCCCTTGGGGGGGCGTAAAGGCCAGCGGATTGGGCCGCATCGGCGGGGAATGGGGGCTGCGGTCGATGACCTATCCCAAGGTGGTCAGTTACGACCGGACCATGTTGCCGCGCGAATTCTACTGGTCGCCGCGCAAGGCGTGGGTCCACGAGGCGTTCCGTCAGGCGATCCCGATACTCTATTCACGGCGGATCGGACGGAAATGGAAGGCGCTGGGCAAGTTGGTACGGATGATGTTCCGGTAACCGGTACCCGGCCGGCGGCCGGAAGGGAGTCGAGCATGGCGAATGAATTCAAACAGGCGGTGGAAAAGATCAAGAAAGGCGACGAAGCCGCCGGCCGCAGTCTGCTGCAAGCCTACCTGCAAAAGAAACCCTTCGACGTCAACGCCTGGCTGTGGATGGCCACCATCGCCGATACGGCTTCGGAAAGGATTGCGTGCCTTAAGCGGGTCCTGCGGATCGATCCGAACAACGCGACGGCCCGCAAGGCTTTGGATAAAATGTCGCAGCCGTCCTCCCGGCCGCCGGAATCCGCACCGGCGGGCCGGCCGGCGCCGCGGCAGACCGTCCTCCCGCCCGTCCGGAGAAAATCAACGGGAGGAGATTGGATGTCCGCAATCAGCGGTTTTCTCGCCCTGGTCGCGCTCGGCGTCATCGCCCTGGTCGCAGATTATTACTACAACTTTACAGCGCAAGCCTACCTCCGGGAGGGCCGGCGCACGACGGCAACGCTGACGGAAGCGGTGAGTTATTGGCGACGGGGGGGCGTTATGTATTGCAAGGTCAACTACCGGTTCGCGGACCGGGGCGTGATCTATGAAAACGAGGATACGGAAAACGATCTCGATGCCTGTGCGCAGATCGAGGCCGCGGGCGCCGTGGAGATCGAATTCCTGGATAGCTACCCGGCCAAGAACCGGCTTCCCTGGGAGTATCCGGAAGATTATCAGTTCATGCATTTCGGATGGTTTTGCGCGGGGCCGGCTTTCATCGGAGCGCTGCTGCTGCTTATCCGGGCGATGGTGCCGAAAAAGACAGGGTAAGCGGCGTGTGGGAAAATCAAAAAGACACGCTATGGAAATGGAAGGCATATCCAAGCAGGGTCCCATAAACCCGTCGCCGGGAATCGTTTTATTGGAAAAACAGGTCTTTTTATTGGCGTGTCAACGAGCTTTTTTCTGGTGGACCGGGATTTCCCAGAAGAGGTTAAATAAAAAGAGAAACCGCGCGGTTCTTCCTATAATGATCCATGGGAGCGTATCTGCCGATGGATGACCGATTGCTGGTACTGCAAATGTCCGCATGGATGGAGGAACATCTCGCCGATTCCGGCGCCGGCCGGGAAATGGTGAAGGTATCCGGGTACTCCGAGAACCGCCTGCGGCAGAAGTTCTACAACATCACCGGCGAAACACCTTCGGGCTACCTGCGGAAAAGGCGCCTGACCGAGGCGGCCCGAGCCCTGATGGAAGGCGAACGCATCGTCGACGTGACCTTCCGGTTCGGCTACAGCTCCCAGGAGAACTTCACCACCGCGTTCAAGTCCTGGTTCGGGATCACCCCGGGGGAACTCCGGACCATGGACCGCAAGCAGCGGAGGTTCATCTCGCGCATGAAGGAGCCGCTGAACATCATGGAACTTAAAAACCTCAAACAGAACAACCTCTGCACCACCCTGATGGGCTGCATGAAGGGAGCATCGGACTACTTCGACCTGGATTGGTCGGTGCCCCAGCTGTTCGGATACAGCACCCACGCCTTCATGATCAACATCCACGAGGATCTCTGCCCCAGCTCGCCGTACGCTTGGAAGAAGGACGCCTTCTTCCTGGCGATGCGGAACATGGGGATCCGCAAGGTCGGTGACATCGAAATGAAAAAGGGAGCCCCGGCGAAGGAACTCAAGCAGGCGGAAAGGCGGCTGCGGGCACATCTCGACGCCGGCAAGTTGTGCACGCTGGATTTCCTCGAGCACCAGCTCATCTCCGGATACGACACCAAGGGGTTCATCTTTCTGCAGCCCTGGAACGGCGAATCCAAGGTCGAGCTGCCCTCGCTGACCTTCGGCACGTGGGCGGAGGCCCTGGAGCGGGAAGGCTGGGTGTATTTCACCCTCCTGGAGAAGGACGATATGCGGGCCGGCGAGGATGAACTGCTCCGTTCGGCCCTGACCGCCGCCCTCCGCATGCGGACCAACCCCGACGAATTCCAACTGCCCGGATACCGGGCAGGCGACGGCGCATGGGAATCGTGGCGGACCGCGGTCGATAAGGGCTTGGGCGCATCCCACGGCAACTGGTGGAACGGGATGGTCTGGAAGGAATGCCGCTATATGGCCGCGGAATTCTTCACCGAAATCGAACCTTCGGTGAAAGGGGAAAAAGCCGCGTCGCTGTGCCGGGATCTGGCCGGGATGTACAGGGAATGCGGCGATCAGCTGGACATCGTTAAAGAAAAAGATGCCCCCGCCGACGTGCAGAAGGCGTCTTTGGCCAAGGGACGGGATCTGGACAGGGACTGCGCCGAAAAGATGAAGGAGCTGTTGTCGGAAGTCGTCACCTGATCATCCCCGGTCCCCGGGCCAGGCATGAACGGAATCCAAAACCACCTCCGCGCGGCCGATGACGGTCCGCAAGGGGGTGGTTTGCTTTTCAGGCGGAGGACACGGATCCGGTCGTCCGCCGGCTATGGCTGTGTTTTCCCCTCCACTTGTTGGAACGATTCCAGGATCGCCTTGTCTTCCTGTTCCTGTTCGGCGGCGTAGCGGTCCATGAAATCCGAACGCCGCATGCGCAATGCGAGGATCGCCACGGCGTTCAGGTCGGAAGGATCGGCCCGGTCGCGCCCGTCGGCGGCGGCGTAGGCGCGTGCGGCTTCGAACAGCACACTGGTACCCCGCAGGGAAGAAACACCCAACTGCTGGATGGCTTCCAGGCCGCAGCGGACGGTCTCGGGGGAGAGTTCGACGTCCGCGACGCGGTTCCGGGCGGCCAGGATCTCATCGCGGATCGTATGGGTTTCCTCGCGGTAATACTCGATGACGCCCCGCGGATTGCGTTCAAAGGCGTGCGACCGCTGATAGGCTTCCCAACGCTCCGTGGAATTGCCCAGCCCGCGCACCAGGGCCCGCAAGCCGAAGCGGTCGGCGATCTGCGGCCGAAGCATCCCCTCTTCCGGATTCATCGAACCCACCAGGATGAACCGCGCCCGGTAGGTGGCCGACACCGGACCCCGGCGGACGGTATACACGCCCTGTGCGGCCGCGTCGAGGATCGCATCGGCGACCTCGCGCTTGAGTAGATTGACCTCGTCGACGTACAGCAGGTTGCGGTCGGCGTGCGAGAGGATCCCGGGCTTGATCTGCATCCGCTGGTGGACCGCCGCCCGTTCGTCGATCCCGCCGATGACATCCCCCAGTTCCGAGTGCAAAGGGAGTTCGATCAACCGCGAACGGTCGACGAACGTCAGCGGTTCGCCCTGGCCGAGTTTGCGGGCGCAATCCGGGCAAATCGATTCGACGCCGCCGGTTTCGACATCTTCCGGCATGCAGCCGTATGCGCACAGGCTGCGCGCAACGTCCGGAAGGAGCGGTGAAAGGCTGCGGACGGCGGTCGTCTTGCCCGTACCGCGCGGTCCCAGAAGCAGGACGCCGCCGATGGCAGGGTTGATCACCGCTAAAAGCAATGAGAGCTTCATCTCCCATTCGCCGACGATCGATACGAAGGGAAACGGCAGGGATTCCGCCAGACCCCGGTCGCCGGGTTCGACGACCGCCAGAAACCTCCGCGAGGAGGCGACTTCCAGCAGGTGGGTAAGGCTGCGGATGACTTCCGCCATGGGAAATAGAATTAATCGACGTCGGGTTTGAACTCGCCGGAATCCATCGTATGCAGCAGGTTCGGCATGTCTTCCAGGATGTCGATCATATCGAACGGCAACTCCGCCATTTGCGGGGGCAGCGGAATGGATGCCGGGATCCTGGGTTTTTCCGGTTGTTTGGGCAACGGTTGCTTGGCCGGTGGTTTATCGAGGACACGTTTGCGGAGGATGCGTTGATCATTGGAGATGCTGCCGATGTAGGTGCCGTCCAGGTTGAATATCTCCCGCTTCGAGGTCGCCCAGCCGATCCACTCGCCGATCTGATTGTAGAGGTACGGGTAGACCAGAAAGGCGCCCCAATCACCCTGGGAAGTATAGATGATCATCGGTGCCGGTACGGTTTTTCCGCTCATGTCTCCTCAAGAGACATCATTATACGTCCAGATGCGGTTTACGACAAAATTCCAAACAAGCACCACCACGACCGCGCAGGCCAAGGCCAGGTTGCGGGGAAGCTGCTCGCCGGGGATGATATCCGCCGCGCCGAGGCGATCCACAAGCGTATGCCAGACCGGGATCAGGGCGGCGAACAGCGGCGTGCGGATCAACAGGCCGATGGTGTTGACGCCTGCGAATTGCAGAGCCTGTCGCCAGATCGGTTTGGAGCGCGAATCCGGATACGTCCAATAGCGGTTGAAGAGGAAATTGCTGGTAACCGCCGCCAAAAACGACGCCACTGATGATGGGACGGGCGGCAGGCGGAAAACGGCGGTCAGGATGTTGAAGGTTCCGAAGTCCACCACTGCACCGATGGTGCCGACGATGAGGAACTTCACGAAGCGTTTACCTTCTCTGGTCCAGTTCACTGCGCCCGCCTTCCGGAAGGATGGCATACCCGCCGTCCCGCCGCGCAGCCGCGAAGGTCGCGAAGGTTTTTTTGCGGCGCCGGATGCGGATCCAAGGCGGCGGTTATCATCGCGAAGCGGAATGGGTCTTCGGGCGGAAAAATCCGATGGTCCTGCGCAGACCCTCGTCAAGCGGCACCTGCGGCGACCAATGCAGCAGCGTTTGGGCTCGGGTGATATCGGGTTGGCGCCGCTGCGGATCGCCCTCGCCGCGCCGGTCGGAGAGGTATTCGATGGCGGCGGGCGGATCGAACATTCCCGATATCCGGCGGGCGAATTCACCAATACTGATTTCCTCCGGATTGCCCAGGTTGACCGGATCGTGTTCCCCGCTCTGGAGCAGCCGGTAGATCCCTTCCACCAGGTCGTCCACATAGCAAAACGAGCGGGTCTGGAAACCGTCGCCGTATACGGTCAGCGGTTCGCCGTTGAGTCCCTGATTGATGAAATTGGGCACCACGCGCCCGTCATCAAGACGCATGCGGGGTCCGTACGTGTTAAAGATGCGGACGATCTTGGTATCGACGTTGTGATACCGGTAATAGGCCATCGTGATCGATTCGGCGAACCGCTTGGCTTCGTCGTACACCGACCGCGGGCCGATGGGGTCGACGTGGCCGAAGTAGGTTTCTTTCTGAGGATGCTCCAATGGATCGCCATAAATTTCGGATGTCGAAGCCAGCAGGAAGCGGGCCCCGCAGTTCTTGGCGACTCCCAACGCGTTGTGGGTGCCCAACGCGCCGGCTTTCAGCGTCTGGATCGGCAGCTGCGGGTATCCGAACGGGCTCTCCGGATTGGGGCTGGCCGGGGAGGCGAAGTGCATGACCGCCTCCACTTTGCCGGGCACATTGATGTATTGGGAGACGTCGTGTTCGATCAACCGGAAGTGCGGATCGCCCTCCAGGTGAGCAAGGTTCTCCCGCGATCCGGTAACGAAGTTGTCGAGCCCGATTACCTCATGGCCTTCGGCCAGGAGCCGATCGCAAAGGTGGGATCCGATAAATCCGGCCGCGCCGGTCAACAGGACGCGCATGCGTTCTCCGATAGTGCGCATAGATGAAGAGCGATCCATTTTCTCTTTACGGGAAAATCCCGAGGTTTCATCGCCGCATTCTCCAATCCGTCGTCCCGGCGCCACCAGGCCGATCCCTTAAAACATTCGGGACGGGCTGTTCCCGCGAAGTGATGCCGTTCGCGATCTGTGCGAAAGGCATCGGCCATGCAGTGGGAGGGAATGTGCGGACTCTGTTCCTGAAGCCCGCACGGTAATGAAATGGGGGCGATCTCAGCCGGGACCCACTACCCGCCTTACCGGACGGCGTCCGTTTACCGCCAGTCGATCATCGTCACCCGGCCGTCTCCGGTGAGTTGGTGTCCCTCGCCCGCGGCCAGATCGATGATCCACAAATTGCCTTCGTAGATCAGGGCGATTTGTTTGCCGTCCGGCGACCATTCCACGCCGCCGGCTTCGCCGGGGGCCAAGCCGGGTTCGCCCTCCGGCGGAAACACCGTTCGCATATTGCTGCCGTCGCGGTCGGATACCATCAGCCGGTATCTGCTGCGGTCGCTTTCCAGCGGCCTGTCAGCCTGCAGAAACGCAAGATTATACCCTTGCTCGGAGGATAGGGTGCGCAGCGGGCCGGGAGCCGGATACCCGAACATGCCCGCATTTTCAACCAAGGTGATGGGGTCTCCGCCGCCGACGGGCAGAGCGGCCATGTGAAAGGCGGGACTCTCTTCCGGTGTTTCCGAACCGACCGGACCGGCATGGCGGATGGTTATCAGAAACGCACCGTCGGGCGACCAGCGGATCGCCGGCAACCAGATCCAATCCGCCTGGGTGAAGTAGGGAGTGAATGCCAGCAACGGATGACGCTTCCCGCCGGCGCGGGAAAGCCATCCGATTTCATCCGGCCGCGCGTACGCCAGCTTCGTCCCATCGGGAGACCACGCGAACTTCGTTCCCCACCAGGAATAGGATCCCTCGGCATTCGATGCCATCACCGTCTGCTCATCCACGGCGATCATCTGCTTATCGTAGGAAACGACCCGCAGATCATTGTTGGCCTGCCAACCCGGAGCGGCGGATACCGAGCGGACCGTGGAGAAAGCGATCGTCCGCTGTTCCGACGGGGACCACTCCGCGAAGTGGATAACGTCGAATATGTACAGCGCGAAGGGTTGTTCCTCTCCCGACGCGGAGACCGCGTAGAGCCCGTTGAGGTGTGTAGGATCCAGCCGGGAAAACAACAGCCATTCACCGTCCGGGGAGAGCGCGAAGATCCGCGAATCCAAATCGGACGAGGCTGCCAGCGGATAGCGGTTGTCGGAATCCTCCCGCATCATCCAGGCGTTGCCGCCGTCGAGGTAGGCCAGTGTCCCCGGAATGGATAGCGTGGCAAACGATGAAGCGGCGCCGACCATCAAGATTTCCGGCACCGGTTCCTTAAGCTGCGTCGTGCGCAGGGGGGTGCGGGATGTCTCCACGCCGTCTTCCGTGAGAATCCGGTAAGTGATCTCCTGAAGGCCTTCCTTGCCGGCCTGCACCAGGCGGGTTTCATCGGGCGGGAGGGCTTCGTTGCGGACGATTTGCCGCTGGAATGGTATCGATACCTGTTCCACCTCGAACGTCTCGGACACGCGGATCACCCGCACGGTGGAGCCGTCAGCGATCAACGAATACATCGGTGGAGTGACCCGATCCAACGGCCCCAATTCGATCCCGGCCTGGGCCAAGACATCGGCCACCGTGGTGCCGGGCGCGATTTGCAGATCCTGCTGTTGGTTGTCGGCGATCAGGGAAACCGCAACGTCGGGGGCGTTAATGCGCGGAGGCGCGCAGGATGCAAGCAGGATCGGAATCCAAAAAATCGCCGTCCACCAGACGGCGGATCGCAGGGAATGCATTGGAAGAACGGGCGGGGGCGCTGGTATAATTTCGCGTGACATGCGGAGGATTCGGGAAACCGGAGCGTCGGGCTATCGCATTTTGCCGCTTATCGCGATCTGCCCTTCTCCGACGAGGATCTCCTGCACTTGGAATCCGGTCGCCAGGGATCCCACCGATCCGGTGAACACCTCGGTCAGGACATCCGACACCGCGGAGAGCAAGCCGGAGGGCAGTGTGAGCGGCCCGACCTGCGCCTGTTCCATGACGAAATTGATCCCGCCCTCTTCCGAAACTTCCGGCCGGAGGACGAGGATCGCCGAAGCGGAGGTGCTTCCGGCCGCCAGGATTCCATACACCTTGATCCGGCCGTCGCGGAAGTAGACCTGCGCGGTATGGAATGTATTATCCGGGTTGGCGTCCAGCTTCTGCTGCAAATAGGCGGTCATCTGGGCTTCCGAAAAGACGACCACAATGGTCCCATCGAGGGACAGCGTGACGGCGTCGTCCCAGGCCTGTTCGATCGATTCCTTGTCTCCGACCGGAGTGATTTCCGGACCGGGGGGTTCCGGACCGCCGAGGAAGATAGTGCACGCAATGGCCGGAACAGCTGCTGTGAAAAAGATCACCCAGAACGGAGAAAAAATCCGCCGATGAGATTGCCTATGCATTCTATCCTGCATGCGAAGCATACCTTCCTTCCGATGAAGATTATAGCATGACGACGAACAATACCGAACCGATCTCGCTTCCGGCCTTGGTGGAAAGCATTCTGTTTGTCGCGCTCGATCCGGTGCCGGTTCCGGTCCTGGCGTCGGTCTTGGAGGTTGACTCCGCGCAGGTGGAGGACGCCCTGCAGGCCTTAAAAGAGGAATATGAGCAGCGTGGACTGAAGATCCTGCGAAAAGGAGACCGGGTGCATATCACCACCGCTCCGCGGGCCGCGCAAGCCGTCGAAAAATTCCTGGGCATGGAGCATAAAACCAGCCTGAGTCGGGCGGCGCTCGAAACCCTTGCTATCCTCGCCTACAAACAACCGCTGACCCGGCCTCAGATCGACGCCATCCGGGGGGTGAATTCCGAAAGTGTGCTCGACAATCTGATCTCCAAGGAATTGGTCGAGGAACTGGGGCGGACCGACGGACCGGGACGGCCCATTCTCTACGGCACGACCGAAGCCTTCCTGCGGCATTTTGGATTGGGATCGACGGCGGAGCTGCCGGTCCTGGAAATTGAAGAGATACCGGAGGAAGCCGAAGAGGCGGCCGAGAATCCGGCGCCTCTATTGAAGGAGTGAGCCGGGTGGCCAAGGAACGTCTGCAGAAGATCATGGCAACCGCCGGCCTCGGTTCGCGTCGCGGTTGCGAGGAGATGATCGCATCGGGCCGGGTGGAAGTGAACGGCTTGCTCGCCACAATCGGCATGAGCGCCGATCCGGATACCGATAACATCCGGGTCGACAGCCGGCCACTGCCTGCGCGGCCGCGGATGCGCACGTTCGCTTTGTACAAACCGCGCGGGGTGGTCTCCTCCCTGGCCGCTCAGGGCGACCGGAACACCGTGCGCGATTTCCTGCCGTTCCACGGACGGTATTATCCCGTCGGCCGGCTCGATAAAGACAGCGAAGGATTGATACTGTTGACCAACGACGGCGAGTTGGCGCAACGGATTTCCCATCCACGCTTCGAGGTGGAAAAAGACTACCGGGTGCTGGTTGCGCGGCGGCCGACCACGGAGCAATTGGCCATCTGGCGGCGGGGCGTCGTCTTGGAGGACGGCTTTCGCACCGCGCCGATGAAGGTAAAACTGGAGGGATCCGAAGGGCGCGGCGCTTGGTTGGGCGTCATCATGCATGAAGGACGCAAACACGAAATCCGCGATATCGGCCGTACCATCGGATTGCCCGTCGTCCGGATCATCCGCCGACGGATCGGCGAACTGGGGTTGGGGAACTTGAAACCCGGCGCCCATAGGGAACTTACGCTGTCGGAAACGAACGCTCTGCGTTCGCTTACGGGAACCAAAGCCGGGAAGGGCGCACCGGCCGGCAAGCGGAAATCGGCGTCCGTTCGCCGGCGGGCGAAATCCCGCGGAGGATAAGCAATGGATAACCCGTCACCATCTGCTTCCTGGTTCGATCGGCCGGTGGGAAAAGGCATTTCCCTCCGCTGGGAGCAGGTTTTGTGGATCGTATTGGTACTCGCCGCGATCGCCACCCGGTTTGGGATGCTCGAACCCCGCGTCATCAGCCACGACGAAGGACAACATGTGCAATTGGCCTGGAATCTCTACAGCGGAAAGGGCTACACGCCCAATCCGATGACGCATGGGCCGTTTCAAATCATCGCCGTGACGCTGTCGTATTTCCTCTTCGGAGCCTCTGACCTCTCGGCCCGCATACCCGCCGCCGCCTTCGGCGTAGCGGCGGTCGCGCTGCTCTACCTCTACCGGCGCTGGTTGGGCCGGGTGGGGGCGCTGGCGGCCGGCGTACTGATGCTGATATCGCCCTATATGATGTATTACGCCCGCTATGTGCGCAACGAACCCATTGTCGTGGTGTGGGGGATTTTGATGTTCTACGCCATCGGACGCTATTTGGAAAGCCGACAACTCCGCTGGCTGTATCTGTTGGCGGCGGTCACCGCGCTGCATTACGCCACCAAGGAAACCGCCTGCATCTATGTGGGATTGGCCGTTCTCTTCATCGCCGGATGGTTGCTTTACCGGTTGTACCGATTGCAATGGGCGGATTCCGACCGGCGGAGATGGTTCTTCTTCCTGGCATTAATGGGATTGCTGCTGGCGGTCGGGTCGCTTGTCCTGATCGCCGCCGGGCACGGTCAATTGGTCGAGCAGGCGCTGCAAAGCGGCGTGACAAGGGATTCCGATTTGATGATCCATACGGATATGTGGATCACCAATCCCCTGGTGCAGTTCGGCCTTTTCCTGCTCCTCCTTGCGTTGGCCTGTTTCGGAACGGGAATTGGGATGGCGGTAAAGGAAATGCCGTTGCCCATCCTCAGGGAGAAGTTCCCCGAAGCGAATTTATTGGTGATGCTGTGCACCACACTCCTGCCGCAGCTGGCCGCCCTGCCGATGGCTCTGTTCAACCTCAATCCCTTCGACCTCCAAACCGTCACAGGCGATCCATTGGAGAGGATCAACGATGCGAATTACCTTCTGGCGGCCGCAGGTTGTTTTTTGATGGTCGCCGTACCGGCCGTTGTCATAGGTTTGTTGTGGGACCGGAAGACCTGGTCGGTGTACGCCGGGATTTTCTTCGGTATTTATGGTTTTCTGTTTTCCGTCTGCTTGACCAATTTCAACGGCCTGGCGATGGGATTGGTCGGAGCGGTGAATTATTGGATGGCTCAGCAAGGGGTCGAACGCGGATCCCAACCCTGGTACTACTACCTCCTGTTGCAAATCCCGCTCTATGAATTTTTACCCGCCCTGTTGGCCCTCTCCGCGCCGGCGGTCGCATGGTTCCTGCGCGGCAAGCGGCCGTCCCAATCCGAAGAGGCGCAGACACCTCCGGCGGTCCCGGCGGGCCGGTTTTCCATCCTATGGATGCTGGGATTCTGGTGCATCGCCGCGTTGCTGACATTCACCGCCGCGGGGGAAAAGATGCCCTGGCTGACGGTGCACATCACATTGCCGTTCATCCTCATCGGCGGTTGGGTCGTCGGAGCCGTCGTTGAACGCATGGAATGGCGGGAGCTCTCTACCTGGCCGAAAGGCGCCGGATTATTGGTATTGCCCGCCGCCTTGATTGCGGCCGCCGCCGGTATCGGCATGTGGCTGGCCGGCCGGCGCCCGTTCTCCGGAAGCACCCTGGAAGAACTATCCGCCAGCGGGGATTTCGTATTCTTCCTGCTCGCCGCTGTCGGGGGATGTCTCTTCCTGATTTGGCTGTGGCGAACCATACGGATCGGGATGTTGGCGCGAATCCTGTACCTGAGTTCGGCGTTTCTGCTGGCCCTGTTGACCTTCCGCGCCGCTTGGAGGGCCAGCTTCAT
>JBJYXS010000302.1:25242-26904 GCA_046260075.1 Anaerolineales bacterium
CGGCGTTTCTGCTGGCCCTGTTGACCTTCCGCGCCGCTTGGAGGGCCAGCTTCATCGCCTATGATAACGCCACCGAGTTCATGGTGTACGCCCACAGCGCGCCCGGGGTGAAGATCGCCGTTTCGCAGATCGAGGAAATCTCGCGAAAAACCCATGACGATTTGGGGATCCAAGTGCCGTACGATGACCGTTCCGGGTGGCTGATGTACTGGTATCTGAGGGAATACCCGAACGCCGTGAATTACGAAGGGAAATTGTCCTATGAACTGGCGGATGCCCCGGTGGTTATCGTCGGGGACCACTACTGGCAACAGGCCGATCACTTTTTGAACGGGACCCATTATGCGTTCACCTACATGCGGATGTGGTGGCCGATGATGGATTATTTCGATTTGACCTGGGCGCGGATCACGAACGCCGTCGGCGACCCCGCTTACCGCTCCGCGCTGTGGCAGATCTGGTTCAACCGCGATTACACGGAGTATGCGAGTCTGACGGGCGAAGACCTCTCGCTTGCCAACTGGCCGTCGGGCGAGCGGATGCGTCTGTATGTACGCAAGGACCTGGCCGTGCAGGTCTGGCAATACGGCTCCGAGGCCTTCACGCCGCCGATGGAAGTCGATCCGTACGCCGATGCCGTGCGGACCCTGGAGGCGGCCGAGATATGGGGCTGGGGTGGAGTCGATCCGGGGTTGTTCCAGCTGCCGCGCGGGATCGCCGCCGCCCAGGACGGCACGGTATACGTCGCCGATACCTTCAACCACCGGATCCAGCACTTCGATGCCGCGGGCAAGTTGCTGCAGACCTGGGGATCCTTCAGCGGGCCGGATGCCGGAACGGCGGAAAACGGAACCTTCAACGAACCCTGGGGAATCGCTGTCGGCCCCGACGGATCGGTCTACGTGGCGGACACCTGGAATTACCGGATACAGAAGTTCACCGCCGACGGCGAGTTCCTGGCGGCATGGGGAGTTTTCACAAACAACGAGGACGGATACCAGCTGTTCGGACCGCGGGCGGTGGCGGTGGATTCGCAAGGCAGGGTGTTCGTTGCAGACACCGGCAACAAACGGATCACCGTTTACGATTCAGAGGGTATATTCCTGAAATCCATCGGTTGGGATGGATATGGCCCCGGCGAATTAAACGAGCCGGTGGGATTGGCCATCACGCCGGATGGTCGGCTGTTCGTCGCCGATACATGGAACCGCCGCATCCAGGTGTTCCAGGAAATTGCGGGGAACTTCGTCTACCTGACCGAGTGGGAGATAGCCGGATGGGAAGGCCAGGCGACGGACACCAAACCCTACCTGGCCGTCTCGCCCGACGGCCGCCTGTGGGTCACCGATCCGGGGAACGCGCGGATCCTGGTGTTCGACCTGGAGGGCAATTTCCTCTTCACCTTCGGAGTTTACGGGAACGATTCGTCGTCGTTTGCGATGCCGACCGGGATCGCCGTTGGACCCGATGGGCGGATTTATATCACCGACTCCGACAACGACCGGATCATGGTGTTTTCATCGCCATAGAACTGTACCGTCCGGGAAGGACGTTCCACGGGGAATGGTATCCGGAAGAAAAAGGAATCCTGAAGAAGAGATATCATCGGCGGAAAGTTCCAGGCAGTGAACTCCGACGGCGTTGGTATGGCAGGCGATGGCT
>JBJYXS010000302.1:27004-28971 GCA_046260075.1 Anaerolineales bacterium
ATCCACGATCACCAGGAAACCCACACGGACGCTGACGCCGACTCCGACCGTCACGGATACGCCGAACATAACGCAAACACCGAGTATTACGCCGACAATCGCCGTGGTGCGGGCGAACGGTTCCATCCTGGTGATGGATCCGGCTTACGGGTATCAGTTCACACTGCCCAAGGGATGGACTTACGTTTAGCGGAGCGAGGCGAATTACACCTACGACGTCGCGGGATCCGCGTGGCCGCGCATCCTCAGGATGACCCACGGCGCGAAGCGGTATGACACGGAGCAAACCTTGGATTTCATTCTGCTTCAACAGGTAGAATACGCCGGCGATAAAGCCATGATTTTACAGCAGGGAATCAACACCAACGGGTATGGAACCCGGCTGGCCTATATGAAATTCCAGAAAAAGAGCAACGGCATGAGTGAACCCTACCAGGAGTATCAGATCTTCTTCCTGGTGCACGACCGGTTGTGCGGCAAGTTGAAATTCTATGTAAACGGGGAAGGCAGAAGGCAAGTCACCTTCGCCTCCGCGGACCTGCAGTCCATCCAGGCGATACAGAATTCCATTCGGATCCCGACAACGGTATAGACTTTCCCCGGCGATTTGTGATTGCGGGCACTTCGGCGCAGCAGAGGTGTCGTTAGGGGTTGGCGGATCCTGCCAATTGTCCGCATCCCGCCCCGATCTCGACACCGCGCGCCAGCCGGACGGTGCACGAAAGGCCTTCCGATTCCAGGACGGCGCGAAACGCCGCGATCCGTTCCGCCGGGGATGGGCCGCCGGAAAACTTGTGGGTGGGATTGAGGGGGATCAGGTTGATGTGCACCAGCGTTTTGCGCATTGATTTACGGATCCGGTCCGCCAGATGATGCGCCTGGGCGGGAGTATCGTTGATCCCTTCGATCAATGCCCACTCGAACGAAAGCCGGCGGTTGGTATCGCGGATGTACTCGTCGCATGCGGCGAACAGATCAGCCAGAGGGTACGTGCGGTTGACAGGGACCAGGCGGTTGCGGAGGTCGTCGTCGGCCGCGTGCAGGGAGATCGCCAGGTTGACCTGGCTGTGTTGGCCGGCGAAGCGCCGGATTCCGGGTACGATGCCGACCGTCGAGACGGTCATCCGCCGCGCACCGAATCCGAAACCGTCCGCGGCAGAAAGGGCCGTCAGCGCGGACCACACTGCATCGTAATTCAGGAACGGCTCTCCCATACCCATCAGAACGATGTTGGTCAGGCTGCTTCCTTCGGATTGAAGCAAGCGCGCCGCGTGCAGGACTTGTGCGACGATCTCGCCGCCGCTCAGCGAACGGCGCAGGCCCATCTGCCCGGTGGCGCAGAAGGAGCAGCCCACGGCGCATCCGGATTGGGTGGAGATGCATGCCGTCCGGCGGCGGTTATACAGCATCAATACGGTTTCCACCGGAGCGCCGTCGGAGAGGAGGAAGAGGAACTTGCGGGTTTGGCCGTCGGCGGAAACGGCCCGACGTTGTGTTTGCAGCGGACGGAAAACGAACCGCCGTTTTAGCGCCGTGCGTAGTGCAGCCGGAAGGTCCGTCATCTCTTGCGGGTCGTCCAACAGACTCCGGAAAATATTATGCCGGATCTGTTTGGCGCGGAAGGCGGGTTCGCCCAGATCCTCGAGGGCCGATTGCAGATCCGCAAGTGTAAGGTCGTAGATGCAGGGCAGAGGTTGCTCGTTCATAGTAAAGGTGGATGGTAACACGTTTTAAAAAACTTTATCAGTACAGAGAAACACACATCGCGTCACCCCGGCGTCGATTCCGTTGTATTATCCCGGAACAGATTCCCAATCCTTTATCATCGCGACCCCGGCCCGATCCCGCATTACATACGGAACAGACTCCAACCGGGGCGGGCTGTCCCAAAGGGATGTGCGGGCTTCCGGTTATGTTAACCTGCGCGGAGATGACGGCTTCCCATGCCGACTCGTCCTTAAGACCGA
>JBJYXS010000302.1:29071-49596 GCA_046260075.1 Anaerolineales bacterium
ATGTTAACCTGCGCGGAGATGACGGCTTCCCATGCCGACTCGTCCTTAAGACCGAGTCGGTCTTAAGACCGACTCGGTGGCGGGGTGATACAATGGCGCCCAATTCCCCCTTTTTTCGAGGTTACTCATGGACACATTATGGGATCACCGGTATGCGCAGCGAACGCAAGCGATGACCAGCTCGGTCATCCGTGAAATCCTCAAGATAACCGCCCGGCCGGACGTGATCTCCTTCGCCGGCGGGCTTCCGGCCCCGGAAATCTTTCCTGTCAAGGAGTTCGCCCAAGCTTGCGATGTTGTGCTGAGTGAGAACCCTTCCGAAGCGCTCCAGTATGGAATCACCGAAGGCTATCGGCCGCTGCGCGAGTATATGGCCGGCCGAACCGAACGCGAAGGTGTCAAGGTGACGGCGGACAACGTCATGATCACATCCGGTTCGCAGCAGGCGCTGGATTTGATCGGCAGGATCCTGATCAATCCCGGCGATAAAATCCTCGTCGAATCGCCCACTTACCTCGGTGCGCTGCAGGCCTGGAGCGCCTACGGCGCCGAGTACATCGCCGTGCCGGCCGATGAGAACGGAATGCGGACCGACGGCCTGGAAGCCGCGCTGCGCGCCGGTCCCAAGTTGATCTACGTCCTACCCAATTTCCAGAATCCCACGGGAGTCACACTGTCCCTCGAACGGCGGAAGCAGCTCGTCCAATTGGCCGACAAATACGGTGTGCCGATCGTCGAGGATGATCCGTACAGCGCCCTGCGCTTCGAGGGCGAGCATATCCCCTCGGTGATGTCGCTCGATGCGCAGATGCGCGGAGAGTGCGAAGCATGCTACACCGGCAATGTGATTTACCTTAGCACTTTCTCGAAGATTCTGGCGCCGGGCCTGCGGCTGGCTTGGGTGGTGGCGCCGCCGGAGGTCATCTTCCTCATGGCGCAGGCCAAACAGGGCGCCGACCTGCATACTGCCGTGTTTACCCAAATGGTCGCCTACCAAGTGGCCTATGACGGGTTCCTCGACCGGCACCTGGATGTCATCCGCAGCGTCTACCACCGGCGGCGCGATATCATGCTCGAATCCATGAGCAGCACCTTCCCGGAAGGCGTGCGCTGGACCCGGCCCAAGGGCGGTCTGTTTCTATGGGTGACGCTTCCGGAATATATGAATGCGGAGGAAATCCTGCCGGCGGCGGTGGATAATAAGGTTGCCTTCGTCCCGGGAAGTCCATTCTTTCCGTGCGGCGGCGGCGAGAACACGCTGCGCATGAATTACTCCAACGCCACCGACGACGGCATCCGCGAAGGCATGGATCGGTTGGGGAAGACGCTGAAGCAGTTCATTCAGTAAGGGTATCGTCATGCCGGTGCGCAAGTAGCCGGCGTCCAGGTGGGCAGGATTGTGGATCCCGGCTAAGTTCATCCCCGCTTCATGGTCGTGCGGGTTCCATGATGCAGAATCCGCGCATTCCGCGGGGACAGGCGCCGGGATGACGGATTGGAAGGCGGTTGTCATACCAATATTCGGGAACGGAAATACTTTTTCATCGCGCCAGGAAAAAACCGATGGCGAATCCGCCGATCAAGCTCAACAAGGCAAAAGGGATATACGGGCGGGTGAAAATAAGGCCGTCGAGCATCCATTCCGTGGTTTGAAAGGTTTTAACGGCCGCCGTCAGACCGAATTTCCGTATCTTGTACATATCCGGCTCCTACTTGGACGTGCTGATGCGGACGATTCGCCCGCGTTCGTCGGCGACGACCCGGACCACCCGCGCCATCGGGCCGGCGGGCGTGGACACCCGGGTTTTATACACCAGCGTGCATTGCTTGCCGCCCGACGAGATCGACGGCCGTGTGCCGCGCATCTCAGGATAGTCGCGGTATACACGCTTAGTAATTTTCTCAACGGAAGCACTATCGATCGGCATACTGACCTCCTGGCCTGCGTCCGGCTGTCATTGGGCGGCGCGGAAAGCGCGGTGGGACGGCTGCGGATCGGGAGTCCGCATTCTGCGGCGGAGGAAGGCCGGTATCTCCAGATCCTCGCCCGAACAGACTGCTTCTGTGGGCCCCTCCGCATCGACGACGATCGTGCGGGCGCCTTCCGGACGCATGTCGGACGGCGTCTCCGCGGCTGGAGCGGGTGCGGGAATCGAGGCCGGCGGACGGGCGGCTTTTGCTATCCGTCCCGGGTTCTGGCGTAATAGTTCCGCAACGGGCGTCCGCGTTTTGGGGATTCGGGAGACCGGGGCTTCAACGGCGGCGGGTTGACTCTCCGGAGCGGGCCGCTTAAGCAGGATGTGTGAGGCGCCGGCGATCACGTTGCCCAGCGGTTGGCCGCCGACCCCGGTGGCGACGATGATGACCTGAACCCGTCCCTTCATTGCCGGATCGATCGCGGCTCCGAAAAACACCTCCGCGTTTACGGATTCCGCCGCTGCTTCCTGCATCGCGCGGTTCAGCTCCGAAAGTTCCAAATCCTCTCCGCCGGTGAAGTGCACCAGCAGGCCGGCCGCCGTTTCCAGCGATCCGATCTCCAGCATCGGGTTGTGAAGGGCGGACCGCACCGCTTGGCTGGCCTTGTCGGGGCCGCTGCCGTGGCCCACGGCCAGGCAGGCGCCGCCTGCCAACTGCATCAGCGAGCGGACGTGGGAGAAATCAACGTTCACCAGGCCCGGCCGGGTGATCAACTCGGCGATCGCCTGCACGCCCTGGCGCAGCACATCATCGGCCAGACGCAGGGCGACGTCGAAGGTTGTCTGCTTGGGAGCCACTTCCAATAATCGGTCGTTGGGGATGGTGATCAAGGTGTTGCAGAAGGGGCGCATGGCGTCGATGCCTTCATGGGCCATCTGCATCCGCCGCTTGCCTTCGAAGGAAAACGGCACGGTGACGATTGCCACGACGATAGCGCCCTGGGCGCGGGCGATTTCCGCCGCCACCGGAATCGAGCCGGTGCCGGTCCCGCCGCCCATTCCGGCGGTGAGGAACACCATATCCGCCTCGCCGATCGCCTCCGCCAGTTCGCGGGCGCTCTCCTCGGCGGCCGCGCGGCCGATCGACGGATCGCCGCCCGCCCCCAATCCACGGGTGGTGCGCGGACCCAAGGCTACCTTTGTCGATGCCAGGGAACCGCTCAACGCCTGGTGATCCGTGTTGCAGGCTATGAATTCCACGCCGCATACGCCTAGTTCAATCATCCGGTTGACGGCATTCGATCCGCCCCCTCCCAGACCGACGACTTTGATCACCGTCTGGGGTTTGGATTCTTTATCCCATTCCTCGGGATGTTCGGGATCGTTGGGGAATATCATGGCATTCTCCTCTCACATGCGATCGGCGGTGAGGAATTCCACCCGGCAGCCGCAATCCCGCAGACGGAGGGCGGCGATCGTGGATGGATTCCGGCCGAAAATGGTTACTTTTTCCGCCTGGCAGGCCTCCTCCAGGGAAAAACCGCAGACGGGTTGAAACGCCAATAGGTAATTCCGGACGGCATCCCACGTGCTGCCGGAAAGCGCTCCTTCTTCCTGCGGCAGCAACAGATAGTGGCGCAGGGATTTTGCCGCTTCCCGTGGATGATGCACGTTCTTTGCCAGGAAGCGCCGCTTCAGCGAATCCACGATCGGGAGCGTGGTCCCGTCGTTCCGGAACCAGACTTCCGGCGCGACGGGGTCGTCGTTCTCTGCGGCCAACAGCCAGAAACACAGGCAAAGGATCGGCGCGGAGAACCGCGCGCCCGCAGCGATCTGAGCCACCTGTAGGTTCACCTCTGCGTGGATGTTCGGATCCACCGGACGGTATGCGGGATCAAATAAATCTCCAACGGTAGCACCGGCATGCAATCCGATCAGGGGCAGGCTGACGCCCAGCGTGCGGCGCACGACGTCGTCCACCCATAAATATCCCTGGAACCCCAGATGATCCTGGGATCCGGGAGGAGTCAGATACGGGCGGGCTTGCGGCCAGTTCCCCGGACCGCCGCTGCCCCAATCCAACGGACGGTTGCGGGCGGAGAAATGAACCGCCAGGACCAACCGGCGTGCCAGTTCGCCTTTTCCCATGCGGTCCAAGCCGGCCAGGAAAGCTTCCAGGAAGGCCAGGCTCCAATAATTTCCTTCCGGATCAAGCATCGGGAATACGGGTGTCATCCCTTCGGAGAGCAGCAACTCCGCGACCGGAGGGAAGATCCGCAGGAAATCCTCGACCGGCGAGAAATGCGATCCGTCGTCGGACGGCCAGGATGATCGCAGATTAGGGGACGGGAAGGGCGCGACGAATTTGACGCCGGCTCGCCGGTAGGAGTGGAAAATGGAAGCGACTACTTCTCCGGCCGGGCGGATCGGATCGCGGTCTAGCAGAAGGATGGGTTCGATTCCCGCATCCAACAAGCCTTTGAGGAAATCCTCGGGTATGGCTCTGGAGAGAGAGCCCGAAAGGGCCAGCCAGCGCAGTCCCATCGATTGGATCTCGGGAATCCACAAATCCAAGTCCTTCGACCGGTAATGGCGATCATCGGCAAAGTAGTGAATTCCTAGACCTGTGGGTGCCTTTATCTTCTTCATGGCTATATCCGTCCTCCACTAGGTGCAAAAAACATGCCAAAGGGGGTTTTTCCGCCTTCCTATCCCTGCGAATGCAAAGACGCATGGAAGCAGAGAGGCGCAGAGAAAAAGGATCAACACCTGGCGGTTGCCGGAATGTAGAACAGAATGGATCCCATGGCGGATGCCTAAAAGGCTGCGAGCGGGTCTCAGATTATGCGCCAGCGGGTGCGTCTGAGGGCGGATTTTCAGCTCAACGGCAAGTACCACGAGATGGTGATTGACCTATGGTTTGGGGGAATTTACGCTTTTTTTCCCCTTTTTACGATGGAAGAGACGGCCGGCTGAAGGGTAAAAACCGCAATAGGGATGACCGTAAAGGCGGCTTTTAGAAGAATTTTCTTTGACAACCCCCAGGTTCACGGTTATTATTGTACAAATCAGGGTTTTTTGCTTCAATTCCTTTGCGGAATCATCCACGAACGCCAGTTCGGAGGAATCCACATCCCGCGATATAGACAAAAAGGAGACGGAAATGCGAAAAAAAGAACCGCTGCTCCTGGTGCTGGCGATGCTTATCCTCTTGTCGCTATCCTGCACCAATCCCATCCAGATTTATCTCTCCACGCAAACAGCGCTGATGGAGACGGCCACGGCTACGATGTGGACCCCGACGCCGACGTTCACGCCCACCAATACGCCGACCAACACACCGACCAATACGCCGACCTTCACCCCCACACCCGAATATCTCTACTACGACGATTTTGAGGATGAAGACAGCGGTTGGGATACCTCCGACTCGATATCTGTCCTTCGGGAGTATTCGGAAGGCGCATATCGGATCCTGGTGAAGCTGCCGGAGATCTTCGCCTGGTCGCGGATCCCGGGAAATGAGGATTTTTCGGACGTCCGTATTGAGCTGGATGCCATCCGAACCGACGGACCGGACGAAAATGACTTCGGCGTGTTGTGCCGTTACCAGGACAACCAGAACTTCTATGGATTGGAGATCAGCAGCGGCGGTTATGCCTTGATCTTCAAATACGAGCGCGGCGACTACGAAGGCCTCTCCTCGGATGGGTTCGAAGAAGTGGACGGCATTTATCCCGACGAATGGAACCATATCGTCGCGGTATGCAATGGGGAGGAACTTGAATTGTACGTAAACGACCAGCTGGTGGCCAGCGCCTGGGATGATTCCTTCTACGACGGGCAAATCGCGTTAGTCGCAGGCAATTACGATGTCGGCGGCGCGGATATCCTCTTCGACAATCTGTATGTGTATCCCGCATAACCGACGGCCGCGGGAAGCAGAAAACAGGACGCTTGGATAAGCGTCCTGTTTTTTTTTCCCCCCCGGATGTTTTTTATCGCGATACGGCCATTTTCACAATCCGTCCCGCGGCGTCCAGGCTGATCTTCGCATATTGGGTCAGCGAGTGGCCGTGAGCTTCATACTTGCGATCCACGGCGACCACCCAGGCCGGTGATTTGGCGGCCGGGGGGCTCTTGCTTTTCCCCTCAGCGGATGCGTCGCCGCGGGGGTGCAGGTACCGCATCCGGCTGTCGGTCATACCGGGCAGGTAGCGTTCCATGGCCTGCTTGAGGGAAGCCTGGATCTTCGGGGAAGGAGCCGTCCCGTTTTCCAGAAGGTCCTCCTTGGCAAAGAGGGTCTTGATCTGATCGGGCGGTTTCCGCCAGCGCGATATGCCCTGTTTGCCGGTCTTGGCCGATCCGTTTTCCGGAACGTACATCGGGTCGCCAAGCAGGATGAACGAAGTCAGCGTTTTCTGGTCCTCCGGATCAAGGAAACCCTGGCGCCGGTTCATTTCCTCCGTGAAAGCGAGTTTGGCCAGCCGCAGCGATTCGCCGGCCGGAATCCCGGAAAGGCAATTTTGCAGGAACAGGCGCGCCAGCAAATCGGCCGCGATAAGCGGTGAAGCGGCGGCGCCGTAACAGATCTTGGTCGATCCTGCCAGAGCACGCGTGCCGTTGGCTAAAAACTCCAAGCAGATCGAATCATCGATTCCTTTATGGAGGATGTTGGCTCCATAACAGGCCTCGGTGAACACCACAGGCGGCACCGATTGGGCGCCGGAGATCTGGGCCGGCAACAGGGCGATTGGAAATTCCACTTCCACGGGGGCTTTGGCCTTCGCCTCGCGCTGCCCAAGCCATTGCGGCCCGTGCTCCAAGCCGTGAAGATTGAAGTAGGAATAGCGGGGCTTGGCGAAGAATTCCGCCGGAAGGCTTCGACTGTCAGCCGGCGGGACGACCAGCATGGAGGAAGACGAGGCGACGGGGCGGAAGACGTCCAACGCCGCCTTACGCCATACGGCGGCGGAGACGGCTGAACCTTTCCGGAATCGCGCCGATCCCGATGGCAGGAAGTTACGCAAGAACGCCAGAAGCGCATCCATCCACGAGGTGCTTACCGTGGGGATCTCTTCCGCCGCCCTCCGCAGCACGCCCAGCAGGAAAGCGGCTTTCGAATCGGACGGGGTGGGGATCCTGCCGATCGGCCATTCGGGGACGTAATAATTCTCGTCGCGGGATGCATACGGGTTGTCGGAGGGGATGTCCGCGTCGTCGTCGTCGGTCGGATTGGGCAGCAAGTGGAAAGGAATCACCTCGTGTCCGCCCACGATCAGCATCGCCCCGATCATTTCGCCGCTTTTTGCTAGAAAGCGGTCGATCCCGGCAATTTGTGTCTTCACCTGCCAGGCATTGGCGGAATCGACCGGTGTCAATCCGAAGGCTTTCATGCTGTCGGAATCATCAACGTCGGCTAGGTAAGCCGACCATCCGGACCGTTCCCCTTTAACCGTCAGGAGGTCGCGGAAACACCGGTCAATTTGGGGCATGACATCCGGCCCATAGATCGATGCCAGGCGTTTGCGGCTGGTGAGCAGAACATATGCCGGACGACGGGCGTCCTTCCGGCGGGAGGTTTTCCGCATCCGCAACCGGGCGGCAACCTGATCCAGGCGGCGGCGCAGGTCCTCTATATCCGACTCCTTGGCGGCTTCCGGAGATTCGGACTTTTTTTGCGCAGGTGATGCCACGGGGACGGTGTCGTCCGATACGGGCGGTTTATGCGCAGGGGATGCCACGGGAACAGTGTCGCCGGCCGATGCCTTTTTCTCATACGTTTCCGCGGCGGGACCGGTGTAACGTTCGCCCGGAATGGGTGCGATCACATCCGGCAATTGGGATGCATCGGGATGGAGGGCGTCGAAATCCGGAAAGCGCAGGACCGGTATATCTTCCGGAAGAACCGGCGCCTGGGGGCCGGGCGGGGGAGCCGTCAACCGATTCCAACCCGCAGCGGAAGCAACTTCAGCGGGCAGTGCGATGGAAAGTTCTGCTTCGAGCTTCACAGGCCACAATGACCGGTAGGGATTCAGCGCGCCCAGATAACGGTCGGCCACCTCGCCGGCGGGGTCGGCGACCGACGCGGCATGCAGCATTTCGACGCCTTCGGCGTTTTTACCCGCGGAAAAACTCGCTTGCGCCATAAGGAGCAAGAAAGCGGAACATCCCGGCCAGGACGTCCGGTACTCGCGGCCGGCGGAGAGAACGACCGGGAATTGCGCCAAGCGCCAAAGCGATTGCAGGTGAAGGAGAGCCGGGAGCGGATGGGCGGGCGCCGAACGCATGACGGTTTCCGTCGCCAGGCGGGCTTCCTGCCAGCGTCCGGATTTCATCAGGCGGACAGCGGTGTGCAGCGGATCGGCCCACCCGGGCAATCCGGGGCGTGTCGCGTCGATTGCACCCATTCCGGCCAGGTATCCGTCGACGACGCCGGCCCGGTCCTCGCGACCCAGTCGGCGCAGAAGGTCGGAAACCGTCCGGTAGGGACGGGCGGTCTCGGGATCGGCTTCGATGACCCGGGCCAGATGCTCGACGGCGGAATCGACATCGCCGGAGAGCAGGCAGGCTTGGGCCAAACGCTCGCGGACACGGTAATCGCCGGGCCAACGGGCGAGCCATTCCTGGCTTGCGCGCCGGGCGAACGTCAAACCCGTCGGGCGGGCTTCCGGTGCGGTAAGGGTCAGCGCCGCATCAACGGCGGATAGGAAAAGGGAGCGCTCCACGGGTCACCTCGCTTCCGCGGTTTGGGGGACGATGCCGTACACCAGGCTGAGCGCCATCACCCCGGAAAGCAGTGTGTGGGCGGCCAGGTTCTGAGGTTCATATTGGACCGCCTTGCGTAATTCGCCGGCTGCTTCGGAGTACTCGCGCAGGTTTTTATGCACCACGCCCATGCGGTAGTGCAACGCCGCATTCTCGGGGGCCAAGGCCAATCCCGTCCGGTAGGAATCCAGCGCCAGATCCCAGCGCTGTTCCGCTTCGTAGGTCAGTCCGCATTCCAACGCGGTCCGATGGTCCTGCGGGGCGATCTCGCGGGCCCGGGTCAGCGCGGCGAGTGATTGATCCAATTGGCCCATGCTGCGCGCGATCCGGCCCAGCACGATCCAGTTGTCGGCCTTGCGGGGGGCCAGTTCGGCGGCCTTCTGGCTGGCGCGCAGGGCGTCTTCCAAACGGCCGGCGGCCATCAGCGATTCGGCCAGGAGACGCTGACCTTCGTCGTTCTCCGGATGCGCTTCAACCAACGTCTGCATGGCAGCGCACGAACGCGCCGTGTCGCCGGTTGCGTTCCACAGCCTGGCCAGCCGTAAGGCGGGCAGCACGGGATCTTCCATTTCGGAGGCGGCGTGGTCGAGTTGACGGATGGCTTCCGGCAACCGGCCTTCAACCTCGTCGATCTCTGCCAGCAGAATGCGCGCAGCCGGAGGATGACCTTCACCGTTCAAGACGTCCTGGGCGATCGAGCGGGCCTCCTTGCGTTGTCCCAGCGCAAGCGCCGCACGGGCCATACCCAAACGCCAGCCAAAGGGGACTTTCGCGCCGGCCATCCGCTGTGCCTGGCGGAACGCTTCATATGCCTCGGCGGCAACGCCGGATTCGACCGCGGCGGCACCGATTTCCGCCTGCAAATCGCCGTGTTCATCGGCCAGGGAGTGAGCCGCTTTACGGAAGTGGACCAGCGCGGTGGACGGATCGCCGTCCCGCATCAGGGCTTGCGCCAGACTGCGGTGGTACGCGCCGTTAAGCGGTTCAAGCGCAGCGGCCCGCTGCAGGCAGGGCAGAGCGGCGGCCCGATCGCCCATTTCATCCTGCCAGGTTCCCAAACGATGCTGCCAGGCGGCGTTTTCCGGTGATATCTGCACCGCCCGGCGCAGTTCGGCCGCAGCCTCATCGCGCCGGTTCTGTTCGGACAGGATGGCTGCCGACAGGGCATGCGGAAGCGCCCGGCGGGGGGCGGAGCGGGTTGCCTGATCCAGCGACGCCAGGGCGGAATCGGATTTGCCGGATTTCCATTCACAAACGGCCAACAACGTGCGGTTGTTCTCGTGCTCAGGATCAAGGTGGACGGCCAGTTCAGCGGACTTGATGGCGCGTTCAGGTTCACCGGCGCGCAGCCAAGCCCGGCCGATCGCCGCAGCGACTTCGGGGGTCGGGTCCGTGCGGACCGAATCCTCAAGTGATTCGATCATTTTCGGATCGGGCGGCGAAAAGGCCAATGCAGCGCGTGTGGAAAGTCCTGCGAGATTTTCATCCGGCATTCCCAAAGCAGCGGCTCGGGCAAGAGATGCACGCACGGATACGCCGACGGCCGACGGATCGTCCGGTTCGACGGACGCGCCCGCCAGATGGGCCAAATACGAAGCCTCCTCACGTCGGATGCAGGCTTCCGCGAATAAAGCATGTCCTTCCGGATCGTCAGGGACCGAACGGCACAAGGATTCCAAACATCGGACGGCGACGGCGTAGGCATCCAGGCGGAGAGCCGCTTCTCCGGTCATGCGCATCGCTTCGGCAGAATCCGCACCCAACTCCGCGGCTTTTTCCAGGGCCGATTCCGCCTCTACGAGCGGATCTTCGTCGCCTGCGTTCGGCTCCTTGCCGCCGGCGGCTTGGTCGGCCAAGGATATGGACATCAACGCCCAGCAGCGCGCGTCCGCCGGATAGTCAGCGACGGCTTGCCGGCAGGCCGCTACAGCCTCATCTACCGCTCCCTTTGCCAGGGAAATCCTGGCTCGGAGGATCGGACCGTCGGCGGAGGCTGCAGCCGACTGGGCGCCGGCCTTCTTCCAGAGATCCGCTTTCTCAATATCGCCTGCCCGGAATGCGGCCTGCGCCGCTTCGAACGCCAGAGCCGCATCCGACGGGGCGAGGGCGATCGCCTGTTCATAATGAGGAAGAGCATCGCCGGACAGCCCCACCGCATCCATTCCGCCAGCCAGCTTCCGGAGTAATGCGGCATTCTGCGGATCGATCCGGACCGCTTTCTTCAGGAAAGCCAGTGCAGCGGACTTCCGCCCGTCGGACCACAACGCATCGGCAGCCGACGCCAGGTGGACGGCGTTCTCCGGCTGCAGCTCGCTTGCCCGCCGGAAGACGTCGAATGCCCTGGCGTTCTGACCGCAATGGCGCAGGGAGGCGCCCAGATCGGAGAGCAGAGCAACGGCATCGGGGTTCCGCTCGATCGCGTTTTCCAAAACCGAGGCGGCCTCGGCGTATTCTTTGAGGGTGCTCAGGATGCGGCCGGCGCGCAGCGAGATAGCGGCGTTCCCCGTGCCCGCCAGTTCCAGTGACTTGGCCAACGCTGTTCGGGTCTGCGAACCGTCGCCGGCGCGCAGGAAGAGTTCCGCCAGCCGGATGGGAAGTTCCGGATTGGCGGGATCCAATTCGGCCGCCTGCCGCAGCACATCCGCGGCTTCATCGGAACGATGCAAGGATTCCAGCGACGAAGCAAGACCGGAGAGAGCGGGTACATTTTCCGGCTGCGCGGACAGGATTTTTCGGAACTCCTTCTGGGCATCCGCATGCAACCCGGAAGCTGCGAAGGCTTCCCCCAGCCGTTGCCGAAGCCCGGAATCATCCTTCGAAAGCTGCAATGCCGCCTGAAGATTATGAATCGCGGTCGGAAAATCGCCGGAGCGCAGCATCGCTTCGGCAAGGCCACGGTGCGCCTCCGCTTTGCGGCCCGCATCCAATTGCTCGGCCGATTGCAGCAATCCGCCGAAGAGCGATGCCGCTTCGGGCAGCCTGTTCGCGAACAGAAGGGCCCAACCGATCAGGGATTGCAGCCGGGAATCGATTTCACTCCCCAGCATTTTCTCGGCTTGAAGCAGAATGGAAAGAGCCGTGTCGGCCGCGGGGGAATCGGTAAGCGACGGATTTCGAATCATATCGACAAGCAGCGAACCGAGTTCGATAAGCAGCTGCGGGGATTGTGGATCGGCGGCGACCGCCCGTTCCAGGATCGTCCGCGCATCCGAAAAGCGTCCGAATGTCTTTAAGAGGGAGGTCAGCAACTTGACCGCCGGCAGCAGGGCGGGGGAAACGGCCAGGGCGCGGTTCAGATATTCCTCGGCATCGGTATGTTCCTTCAAGCCGAGGGCGGTTTCCGCCAGCGCAATCAAGATCTCCGTATCCGCAGGCCGGATGGAGAGCGCCCGCTCGAGGACCGATACGGCTTCCCGCAGCCGTCCGTCGCCGATCAACATCCTTCCCAAAGCCAGCAGCAAGTCGGCCGGATCGTCGGCGGATTCGATTCCGGCGCGCAATGTGGTGACGGCGGCTTCGCGGTTTCCCTTGGTTGCATGCATGTCGGCGAGCGCCTTCCAGGGGGCGGCATCGGTCGGAGCCAAACGGGTGGCTTTTTGCAGTTCGGCGAATGCTTTATCTTCTCTTCCCTGCGCAAGATCGACCAACCCGAGGATGGCGTGCGCCGACCCGCAATCCGGTTGAAGGGTCAGTGTCCGTTCGGCGGCCTGGTGGGCTTGTTCCGCGTCGCCGGACGCCAGGGAGGAACGCGCCAATGCCAATAGGATCTCGGGATCATCGGTCGCCCGCGCCGAGAGTTGACGATACAGTTCGGCGGCTTCCCGGGGACGGTTCTCCTGTTCAGCCGAGCGGGCCAGCAGGCGCAGCGAGCGGTCGTCGTCGGGATTCAGATGCCAGGCTGAAGCGGCGGCGTTTGCGCAGGCGTGCCAATCGCCGATCCGCGCATACAGGTCGGCCAACCGGGCGAACACTTCGGGATGATTGGGACGGATCCGGCTGACTGCCGTCAGAACCTGCGCAGCACCGCGCAGATCGCCGCATTCGGCCAAAACATCCGAAAGCTCCAAGTGGCGCCGCGGATGAATATCGCCGGAAGATCGGGCGTACGATTGCCGGGCCGCGTCGATCGCCTGTTCTATTTTTCCCGTCTTCAGCTGGATGCGGGCCATCAGCAACAAATCATCCGGGTCTTCCGTTGCGGAAGGCAGCGCCGCCAGAGCCTCTTCATCACGTCCGAGGCCGGACAGCGAGCGGGCGATGCCGGCCCGGAATCCCGCACCGTGGGGGGAAAGAGCGCCCGCCTCCTGCCAAAAGGAAAGCGCCGTGGTGAAATTACCCTCCGCTTCGGCAGCCCGGGCGGATTCGGCCAGGGTATCGAGCAGCATGCGTTTGGCGTCTTTGCGCGCGGCATCGGCCTCAGGAAGCGCGGCACCGTTCTCACCGGCCAGCCGCAGCAACCGGGCACGAAGGATCCGCTTTTCGGGGCTGTCGGCCGGCATGATGTTCTGCGAAGCCATCTGCGCGACAGCCGTTCCCAGTCGGCGGGCCAAACCCGGCTCGCCCAGCTCGGCGGCGCTATCGCAAAGGGCTGCGGCCGAAACCCAACCAGCGGCGGGCAGGCACTGTTCGAGAATTTCCAGGACCGTTTCGATCGTCTCGTTCGAGAGCAGGACCTCGAGCAGCATGGGTGCCGATTCGGGCAGCATCCCGGCCAACCGCTCTACGACCTTCCGGGAGTCGGGGGCGATGGTGTACAGGCAGCCGGCGACAAGCGGCGGAATATCCTCCAAGATATCGGAGTCCGCTGAAAGATCGATTTTCCCCGCCAGCGCCAGGGCGGATAATGCGGCCTGATCGAGGGCGGGTTCCTTCATCCCGTGGTTTTCCTGCAGGGCGGTCTCGGCCCGGATCAGGCTGGCTTCCGGGATGCCGGACGAAGCGCCATTGGATTTTGCGAAGCGGGACCGGAGGTATTCGATTTCCGAAGCCAGGAGAAGCCCCAGCGGGCCGGGCCGCCAGCGCATGGGGTCGGAGCCGGCGAAAGAGACGGCCTTCTTCAGGAATTCCTCATCATGCAGCGCGGACCAGAGCGCAGGAATGCGGCGGATGCGCCGTGAGATCGAAGGCCGGATATCGGCCGGAAGGGCTTTTTTCAGCGACTGAAATACCTGGATATCGGTATGCATCGGATACCTCGCGGAAGAAGGTGTGGTGGAACGGATGGATTAGAGGGCTCCCGACGTCAGCCAGTAGGCTCCAGCCATCAGGGCAACCCCCACGACGATCAGGAAGGCGCCCGTTCCGGCGGCGGTCTTCATCAGTTGGTTGACTTGGGCAAGGATTTCGCTGATGCTGTCGGCCAGCGAAGTCATATCGTGGTTGATGGCCCGTTTGCCCAACTCGGTGGAAGTATCCGCCAGCGTGCGCATCTCGCGTGTAAAGCCGCGTCCGATGATGATCAGGATCCCGGCCAGCAGGCAGATCAGGCCGGAGCCCAAGAGGACGAGGATGATGCCGATCTCCAGATCAGGTTGGGTGATGTATTGGACGACCATGGTTTCCTCCCGGAAGAGAGATTCTGGAGAAAACCACGTGCAAATTACGTGCCAGCAGGAGAAAGCGGGGAATATAGGAGGATTGGGCGGGGGCGGACAGCTGCCTGTATTTGCGACCCGGTATGCCGGATGCCACAAGTAGCAGAGCGTATTGGGGATTAGGAGATATGGAAAAGGGCTGATTAATTTCGTTTTTCTATTTCGCGCCGTTTCACCAGGGCTGCTTTCTCTTGAAGATATTGCGTGTAGTTACCATCAAATGATTCGATCCGTCCCTCCGCCAACTCGAAGATCCGGTCGACGACATTGTCGAGGAAATAGCGGTCGTGGGAGACCACCAGCAGGGTGCCCTCGAATTCCGCCAGCGCGTCCTCGAGCTGTTCGGCGGACGGGATGTCGAGGTGGTTGGTCGGTTCATCGAGCAGCAGGAAATTAGCGCCCTGGAGCATCAGGCGGGCCATCTGCACGCGCGCTTTTTCGCCTCCCGAAAGATCGCCCACCTTCTTAGCGGCATCGTCGGCGGTGAACAGGAAACGGCCCAGCAGGCCGTACAGTGCGCGGTTGTTCAACGCGGCGTGGCGGGTGACCTCGTCGGCCAGCGTGTTGGCGGGATCGAGCGTCTGGTGTTCCTGGTCGTAGTAACCCAGCGTGTTCGAGGGGCCGAGGACGATCTCCCCGCCGCTCAGCTCCTCTTCGCCCAGGATGCAGCGCAATAGGACGGTCTTGCCCGACCCATTGGCGCCGACGATGCCCACCCGTTCACCGTTCCAGATCGTAAAATCGATCTCCCGCAGCACGTCATTGCCGTCAAAGGATTTCCGCGCGCCGCGCAGTTCCAGGGTCCGGTTCGATCCCCGGCGCCCGGCTGTAAGGCTAAGGCCGATCGTTTTTTGTTCGCCGGCCGGCTTTTCGACCCGTTCGAGTTTATCGAGCCGTTTCTGCATCGAGCGGCCGCGCTTGACGAATTTTTCGTTCTGGCCGGCTCCCCATCCCATCAGCCGTTGGATGGCGAACTCCATGCGGCGGATTTCCCGCTGCTGGAGGTTGAATTGCTTTTCCTGCAGAAGCAGCCGCTGCCGTTTTTCGAAGGCGTATTCGGAGTAGTTGCCGGGGTAGCGGGTCAGGAGGGCGTCCGCCAGTTCGACAATCTCCTCGGCGACGATATCCAGCAGGTAACGGTCGTGGGAGACGATCAGCACCGCGCCGGGATAATCTGCAATCAATTCCTCCAGGAACCGCTTTCCCTTAAGGTCCAGGTGGTTGTCGGGCTCGTCCAGCAGCAGCAGGTCCGGCTGTTCGAGCAGCAATTTGGCCAGTCCGACCAGTTTCTTCTGGCCGCCGGACAGGGCTCCCAGGGGGAGACCGAAATCCTTCTCGTCGAAACCGAGTCCGCGGAGCGTGGACTGCACGCGGCCCTCGAAGTTTAGCCCGCCGTTTTCCGAGAATTCCGCAAGCAATTTCTCGTGGCGGTCGGCCAGCCGTGCAAGCTTTTTCGGATTGCCGTAATTCGCCGGGTCGCCCATCAACGCGGTGATCCGGTCCATCTCCCGTTCGATCTTCGCCAGGGTGGGGGAGGAATCGCGGACCTCTTCGATCACTGGGCGGTCGAGGTCGAAGACCACCTCCTGCGGAAGGTAGCCGACTCGGATTTCGCGGCCGATGAATACGGCGCCTGAATCGGGTTCGAGTTCGCGGGCCAGTATACGCAGCAGGGTGGATTTCCCGGCAGCGTTCGGCCCGATCAGCCCGATCCGGGCGTCGTGGAAGATCTCCCAACTGACGTTGTCGACGACCTGTTGCGCGCCGTAGTAGTGGGAGACCTTGTCCAGGCGCGCGATGGTGCCGATCATGAGTGATGGACTCCTAAGTAAAGATTCGCCGGAGTAATCTATCATGGGGAGGACTTTTTCGAAAGGGGATGACGATTCACCGGCGAAAAGACCCGGAGACACAGAGAGGATATCAGCCCCGTGGCACTGCGCTTTAGCGCCCTTGCGATAAATGCATACTGCCAAAAAACGAACGCAGAGACGCATTGACGCAGAGAAACAGAGAGGGTATTCACCCTTCGCCCCTGCGGATTGGCGACATTGCGATTTCTTATTATGTATCTGAAAAAAAATGAACGCAAAGGCGAAGAGACGCAAGGACGCAGAGGCGCGGTGAAAAAACCAATACCTGCACTCCTGCGCCATGGCGTCCTTGCGTTAATGATTGCACAATTAATGCATCGAACGCAGAGACGCAGATGAATAAGCAACAACGGTGGAACGGTCTTTGCGTTACAATGCCGGGAATTCTGAATACGGAGTACTTTCCATGCGAACCTACCGTCTGGCGATCATCGGATTCGGAAACGTCGGCCAGGGATTGGCCCAGATACTCGAGGAACGGGGCGCCGATCTGCGCAAGCATTTCGGAGTGGATGTGCGCATCACCGCCGTCAGCGACATCATGCTCGGCAGCGTCTACGACCCGGGCGGCCTTTCCCCGCATGAACTTCGGACCGTGGTGCAACGGGACGGTAACCTGCAGCGGGTGGCGGCCCCGAAACGCGGCTGGGATTCCATCCGCACGATCCGCAGCACGGAATCCGACGTTGTCGTCGAACTCAGCCCGACCGACCTCAAGACCGGAGAACCCGCCATCGGACACATCCGGGCCGCCTTTGAATCCGGAAAGCATGCCATAACGACCAATAAGGGTCCGGTGGCCTTGAAATACCGCGATCTCGCCGAGTTGGCTGCCGAGCACGGGGTGATGTTCGGCGTGGAAGGAACCGTAATGAGCGGGACGCCCGCCTTGCGTTTGGGAAGGGAACTGCTTCACGGCGCCGGCGTCGAAAAGATACAGGGGATAGTCAACGGCACGACCAACTATATCCTCACCCAAATGCAGGATGGAAAGCCTTATGCGGAGGCGCTGGCGGAAGCGCAGGAAAAGGGGTACGCCGAGGCGGATCCCGCCGGAGATGTGGAAGGCCACGACGCGGCGGGAAAGCTGGTCATCATGGCCAATATCCTGATGGATGCGCCCATCGGCATAGAGGATGTCGAGCGGGAAGGGATAACCCGTTTGAAAGAATCGGACGTGAAATCCGCAGCTCAAGACGGCGAGGTTTGGAAATTAATCGCCGGCCTGGAACGGACGGAGAAGGGTATCCAGGCTCGCGTCCGGCCGGAACGGATTCCCCATGCACATCCGCTGGCTTCGGTGCGCGGCGCCACCAATGCCGTCACCTTCACCACACGGTTGCTGGGCGAAGTCACGCTCATCGGACCGGGCGCAGGACGTCTGGAAACCGGCTACTCCGTGCTATGCGACCTGTTGGCGATCGACCGCCTCAACGCCTGATTTCTTCGGAGGATCCCATCTCATCAGCCATTTTCCATATCGGTAATATCCCGATCGCGGGGGATCTCATCCTCGCGCCGATGGACGGATTCACCGATTTCCCCTTCCGGGTCATCTGCCGGGAACTCGGGTCCGCAATGGTATACACGGAATTCGTAAACGTCGACGAAGTCATCCACGCCAAAGGTCACCGGAATGCCGCGCGAACGAAATTGCGGTTCATGGAAGCCGAACGGCCGATCGCCTTTCAAATCTACGGGCATATCACTGAACGGATCGTGGAAACCGCCCGGAGATTGCAGGATATGGGCCCGGACATCATCGATATCAACCTCGGCTGTTCGATCCGTAAAATCGCCGAGCGCGGAGCCGGCGCGGGGATGTTGAAGGATCCTGCGCGGATCGGCAGGCTGTTCGCCTCCCTGTCATCCGCCGTAATCCTCCCGGTAACGGCCAAGATCCGCCTGGGATGGGATGTCCGCAGCCGCAACTACGTAGAAGTGGCCGGGGCGCTGGAGGAAAATGGATGTGCGATGATCGCCGTGCACGCCCGCACCAAAGACCAAGCGCTGTCCGGGCCGGTCGACCGGACGGCGATCGCTGAGATCAAACGCCGGGTGCGCATTCCCGTCCTCGGAAACGGAAACGTACACACTGTCGCCGATATCGAATCCATGAAAAGGGAGACCGGTTGCGACGGCGTGATGATCGGGCGGGGGGCGATCGGTCATCCGTGGATCTTTTCCCGGCGTGAAAAGGAAGACGTGTCGCTGGTTGAAAGTATCGCCATGGCCCGGCGGCATCTGGAAATGATGATCGAGTTGTATGGGGAGAAGTTCGGCCCGATGATTTTCCGAAAGCACGCCGTGCGTTATGTGCATCACCTTGCACGCGTGGGAAGGCTGCGAACCCGCCTGGTGCATTGTTCAAGCATGGCGGAATATGAGGCATTGTTTAATGAGGCGCTGAAGACATCCGAGCGAGCGGGAACTCCAGCGGACAGACGGTCTTAGCGAACTTCACGGGAAAGCTGCAACGATGATGAGTATTCAGGCAGATGCGAATTCAAGCAATTCAAGGATGAAGCCCAAGTTCTTTTCTCCTTCCACGTAGATATACTTGCCGCCTTCGAAATCGCCGCGTTGTATTGTGGGAAGTCCTTCGGTTGCCAATGCATCGGCGGCCTGGTCAGCGTTGTGAACCGTAAAGGCTATGTGATGCACGCCGTCGCCGTGTTCATTCAGGAACTCACTCCATGTGCTGGGTTCTCCGATCGGTTCGATGATTTCGATCGAGAGTTGGCCCATGGGAAAGAAGATCAGCTTCGCTCTGGCTGAGGTGGGGCTTCCACGGAGGGTGGTCCGGGCTTTGTCATACGCGTCGGTGATAGATGGTTCGGAAGGCTTCACGCCGGTTATCCGCTCCAGTTTTTCGGCGATACGATCGGCATTTTTCACGACGAGTCCCACCTGGCAGATCACGGCGTCCTTCAGCGGGGGTTGGGGAAGATTTTGAGCCATATTGTCTCCTTTGTACATCTTTGCGTCCCAGCGTTCGTTTTTTACGAAAGCATAACGCAGCGGCGCGAAGGCGCCAGGGCGCGGGGTGTATATCCTCAATATGTCTTTGCGTCCGTTTTTCAGAAAAGCCAACGCACTAACCCAGAGGCGCCAATGCGCAGGGGCGCAAGGAAGGGTCAGATATCCATCTGATATACACGGTAGCGGCGGAGATTCTTGGCCCCCAGGTTCCTAATGGCGTTGTTCATCGGGTAGTTGTCTTCCAGAACATAGTTGACTTCCAAGCGGACATCGCGGTGGGAGAGCAGCTCGTACAGCTTTCGGTAGAGTAAGGCATCGACCGCCTTGCCGTGGTATTCCGGAATCACGCCAAGTGCCCACATACGGTATTGGCGGATACGGGGTAATCCGATCAGCAATTTCAACCATCCGAAGGGGAAGAGCCGTCCGTCCAAGCCCTTAAGCAGCGTATTGACATCCGGAAGGGCCATTGCAAAACCGATCGCCTCTCCCTTTGCATCCTCCGCAAAGAGCAGAAGTTTGGGGTCTACAATCGGGCGGATATCCCGAGCGACTGCCTTTCCCTCCGCTTCGGTTACAGGATAGAACCCCCAGTTATTGGCAATTGACTGGTTTGTTAAGTGGACGAATATAGAAACATCCCTTTCGAGATTTCGCATATCCACTGAACGAACTGTTATTTTTAATCGATCTTGAATTCGGTTGGTTAAGCGAAGATATCGTTCAGGAATTTTATATCCTTCCCTGCTATCCACGTAATACACCATGAGGTCTTTTATTTTCCTAAGACCGAAATTAATGAGGTGATCGTTATAGCGCGGGGGATTATAGGGCGCCATAATTACCGGCGGAGGTGTGAAACCATCGACGACCAGTCCCCACTCCTGAGAGGTGAAGGACCAGGGGCCGCGCATGGCCTTCATTCCACGCTCTGCCAGCCAATCCCTGGCTGAGGAAAGGAGCATCGACGCCGCCTGCTCGTTTTCCGCACATTCGAAGGATCCGAACAAACCAATCGGCTCCTTCCACCAATCGACGGCCAACCGGTCGATAAAGGCGGATACCCGGCCGATGATCCGTGATCCTTCCTGCGCCAGAAACAGAGTGTACTCGCAATGATCCAACATCGGATTGCGATGGGAATCGAATTGGTTCCATTGTTCGCTGCGGAGCGGAGGAACCCAGACGGGATCTTGCCGATACAGCCGGTAAGGGAGACGGATGAATTCTGCTAGATCGCGCTTATTTTGGACGGTCCGAATATGCACGGCGGGTCTCCATGGTTCGATCCGAGCGCCGGAAGTGGGAAGGGTATCCCGGAGCTTTCCGATAAAGGAAAAGCTGCGCGCCGGATTATTATAAACGTTTCAGAAAAACATCAGTTGGTGTAA
>JBJYXS010000303.1:0-3056 GCA_046260075.1 Anaerolineales bacterium
GGGGCTCATTCCGCGTCCGCACCCAATTCCCAGCGTGCGAACCGTCGGATGATGATGTTCTCCCGGGTGGAGGCGATGATCTGTTTGAAGAGCTCCCCCACGGTGATGTCTTCATCGCGGATATACGGTTGCTGCAACAAACAGACATCCTGGTAAAACTTGGCCAACCGTCCTTCGACGATCTTGGGGATCACTTTTTCGGGTTTACCCTCGGCCTTGGCCTTCCCCGCCGCGACGGTTTTTTGCTCTTCGAGAACCTGTTCCGGAATATCCGGAACATCCAGGTACTTCGGCGCATTCGCCGCGATCTGCAGTGCGAGTTCGTGCACGAAATGCCGGAACTCGTCGGTTCGGGCGACGAAATCGGTTTCGCAATTCACTTCGACCATCACACCGACCCGGCCGTTGCCGTGGCTGTACAGATCGATCACGCCGTCCTTGGTCTCACGATCGCTTCGCTTGGCCGCCGCCGCCAGTCCCTTTTCCCGCAGGATGGCGACCGCTTTTTCCATATCGCCGCCGGTCTGCTCGAGTGTTTTCCGGCAATCGAGGATGCCGGCACCGGTGGTTTCCCGCAATTCCTTAATTTGTGCCTTCGAGATCTTCATGGATTATTTCTCCTTCTCCTGCGCTTCGTCCGCACCCGGCTCTGCTTCCTTCTCCGCCGACGCTCGGACTTTGGCTAGAGTGGATTCTCCCAGAAGATCTTCCTCGGGCACGTCGACCGATTCCTCGGCCTCCTCATCCTTCTGCAGGGCGCGGCCTTCCAAAACCGCATCGGCGATCTTCCCGGTCAGCAGCTTGATGGCACGGATGGCGTCGTCGTTGGAGGGGATGACATAGTCGATCCCTGATGGGTCGCAGTTGGTATCCACCAGCGCCAGGACGGGGATTTTCAGAATATTAGCCTCGTGCACGGCTGTTGCTTCGCGATGCACGTCGATGACGAAGATCAGATTGGGCAGCCCGGTCATGGCGCGGATTCCGCCCAGGCGGATCCGCAAGCGGGCCATCCGGCGCTGAAGGAACAAGCCTTCCTTCTTTGTCAGCCGCTCCATTTCGCCGCTGGATTCCATCTTCTCCAGCTTGTTCAATTCGTCAATACGTTCCTTAATCGTGCGCCAATTGGTCAACGTCCCGCCCAACCAGCGTTCGGTGACGTAGGGCATCCCGCAGCGCTGGGCTTCGGTTTCCACCGTATCCTGCGCCTGGCGTTTGGTCCCCACGAAGAGGACCGTTCCGCCTTCCGCCACCAGATCCCGTATCAAAGCGCAGGCGTTGCCCAGTGAAGAGACCGTCTGTTGCAGGTCGATGATATGGACGCCGTTGCGTTCGGTGAAGATGTAGGGTTTCATTTTCGGGTGCCACTTGTGGGTACGATGCCCAAAGTGCACCCCGGCCTCGAGGAGGGCCTTGAGGGAGATGTTGGCAGCCATTGTTCTCCTTTGCGTTGATCCGCCGCGGTTTCATTCCCCTCCGAAACCGGACCCGCCGGGGATCCGGCACGCGCGGAGGAGTCCGCCGCGTGTGGATTTTGCCTTGCCCCTGTTCCGGGGCAGAAATTCTCCCGCCGACACCTCTGCGGGAGTGGCGGGAGTATACCATCCGGTTCGCGAGTCCGTCAATCCGCGGCGACCTCTGCAGGATCAGAAATCCTCCATCGGATACCCGGGATGCCGCCCGCGGCAGGGGCTCGATATCCCGCACTTCCGATCCTTTTTCCCTTCAGAAATGCGAAAAAGAAGAGATCCTCTACGGCTTGAGAATCAGCATTATGAAGAGAATCCCGGCGATCATGGTACCGGTGAAAATGATCGCGGGGGCGGGATTGTTCTGTTCGACCGATTCCTCGCGGATCTCCGCGAGTGAATTAAACCCAAGCAATGTCAACATCGCCCATACGAGCAACCCGGCGAGAAGCGCCACGATCGGTCCCCAGAAGGCCGTCAGACTGAGGTATTTCGGCAACGTGGAGACAAACGCCTCCCAGCTGGCCGGCGCGGCCAGATAGGAAATCACCTGCCCCAGAACAATCGCCACGATCAACAACACCAAAACCATCCAGTAGCCCTTCGAAAGCCGTTGTTTCATGGGTCCTCCTCAGTGATTGGTGCACCGCAGGTTGCCCCTGCAGCGTTGGGGGTCAAGCCGTCCGTCCGGAATTACGCCTTCTGGATATCCGTTTCTTGCAGCTGGTAACCGATCCAGGCCCGATCTTCGCCGGCGCCCTCGAAATCCTCGACCACCAGCGCCCGGTCGCCGTCGCCGCTGGCGTGGATGAACCGCCCGACGGCTCCCGTGCGGGCATGCAGGGTGGTGCCTTCGACCGACGCGATCCGGAATTTGCCGATGTCATCGATCTTCCAAGACGCCGGCGGATAAGCGAAGTACACATTCCCGGCCTGGTTGCTTTGGGCGAACTTCCTGGCGTGGGGCGCGAAATCGCGGGCGATGTCGCCGTCCGAAAGCGGGTCGTTGGAATCCAGCAGGTAGAACCGGTTGATCCAGTTCAGCAGCAGCATCTCGCCGTCGAGCCAAAAGCCGGCGAACCGGTTGCCGGTGTTAACCCACGGACTTTGCGCAGATCTGCTTTTCTGCCACAGTTCGTCGTACAGGATCCGCCCCAGCACATGGACAGTCAATTCGCCTTTGACGGGATGCGGCACTTTAATCCGCTGGCCGACCTTAATCCCGGTCAGTTTTTTCAGTTCGGGTTCCATCTGGGATCCTCCGGTGCCGCCGGATGCGGCAAGCGGCGCCGCCCGGCCGGCTGCGATGGATTTCAACTGCTGCGGAGCGGCCGGCGCGTAGGCTTTGCGGGGTGCGCCGGAGGCGGCCTTTTCCGGTGACACCAGAATCACCGTCCCGATGATGAAAAACACCACCGCCAGGAAAAAAAAGCATATCGACATCATGCCGCCTCCTCACCATGAACCGCTGTCGGACCCGCTATCGCCCCAATCCCACGAACCGCCGTCGTCCCCGCCCCAATCCCACGAGCCGCCGTCGTCGCCGCCCCAATCCCACGAGCCGCCGTCGTCGCCGCCCCAATCCCA
>JBJYXS010000303.1:3156-4630 GCA_046260075.1 Anaerolineales bacterium
CGTTCCGGCGAACGGAAATCCGGCAGCAGCAAACCCAACTCGGCCAGCACAATCCCGACCAGCGTGACCTGGGGCAGGTCCAATCCCTTGGCGACCATCTGCGTGCCGATCAGCACGTCCGCTCGGCGGGAGGCGAAATGCTCCAAGAGGATATCGTGGCTGCCCGCCTCCTGCACCGCATCACGATCCCAGCGCAGAGTCCGGGCGTCCGGGAACAAACGCCGCACTTCGGATTCCACCCGGCTCGTTCCGACTCCCAGCGGCCGGATGGATGTGCTCGAGCAGTCGGGACACCGCGTCGGCACGGAGCGCCGGTAGCCGCAGTGATGGCAAAGCATCGAGGTTCCATGACTGGTCAGGGGCAGGACGCAGCGCGGACAGGCGACCGGCCGGCCGCAGGAACGGCAAACCACAGCCGACGCCACCCCGCGGCGGTTCAGGAACAGGATCGCCTGTTCCTTGCGGCGCAGGCAATCCGTCAAAGCGGACGTCAGCGCCCGGCTGAACATCGAGCGGTTGCCCGCCCGCAGCTCCTGACGCATATCGACGATCTTCACCGGGGGTAGAGCGGGAGGCTTTCCGGCGGGCGCTTGCACCGCCACGCGGCGGGTCAGTTTCAGTAGATGGATCTCGTTGTGCCGGGCACGATGATAGCTGACCAGATCCGGAGTGGCGGATCCGAGGACGCAGGCGGCCCCCAGAGTCCGGGCATATTCCCACGCCGTTTCCCGTGCATGGTAATACGGAGCGGATCCGGATTTATAAGATGAGTCGTGCTCCTCATCCAGCACGATCAACCCGATATCGGGCAGCGGGGCGAACAACGCGCTGCGCGGCCCAAGGACGACATCCACGTTTCCTGTGCGCGCCCGCCGCCATGTATCGTAGCGCTCCCCGGGGGACAGCATGCTGTGCACCAAACCCAGCCGTCCCGGGAAACGCGCGCCGAAGCGAAGGATCATCTGCGGGGTCAGGGCGATTTCCGGGACCAAGACGATCGCCGCGCGGCCGCGACGGACCGATTCCTCCACGGCTCGCAGGTACACTTCGGTCTTTCCGGATCCGGTAATTCCGAACAGGAGGAACCGCTCGGCCCGGCGGTGCGCCATCGCCCCGTCGATAAGCCGCAATGCGGCATCCTGTTCCTCGGTGAGCATCGGCGGCTCATCGGCTGGGAAGGCCTTGCCGGAGAGCGGATCACGCAGGGCTTCCTCATACACCAGATCCACCCAGCCTTCCTCGGCCATCCGCTTCAGGTCGGCCAGTCGGGCTCCGGAGGATGCGTACACCCATTCCACCGCAAGCGGTTTTCCTTCCGCCAGCAGGGCTTCCAGAACGTCCGCACGCCGCCGGGCCGCTGCCCGGCGCGTGGCGGGAAGCGCATCCGAGCGCAGACGATCCGCTATCTCCCCCGCCTTTTCGGGAGGAACGGCCAATTGGATCCTCCGGATTTTCTTCGGACGGACCGTCGGCG
>JBJYXS010000304.1:0-1731 GCA_046260075.1 Anaerolineales bacterium
GCGGAGGAACTGAAAAAGCCGCAATATTGGAATCAGAATCCCGCGGGATGATCCCCGGCGCGCGGTGCGGGATGCCGGAGGATCGGCCGTTTTGGGGTTCCGGGAGGTGAAGGCGATCCGATGAAGAGCATATTAAAGCTTGCCGGGTATGTTCTACTGGCGGCAGTCATCGCGCTCCTGGGCCTGGCGATTCACGAAGCCGGGCATGCGGCGACGGCTGTTCTGTGCGGCGGGCAGGTGACCAAAATCCAGCTGTTAACCCTCCAGATCTGGCCGGCGATCCGGTGGGTGAGCTGGGATGGAATGTTCGGCGGGATCTGGTTCAGAGGCGCGGATCAGCACGGGCTCATCCTGCTGATGGGCAGCGGGACCACGGCCTTGCTTGGGCTGTGCGCGGCGATCGCGCTGCAGATCGCCGCCCCCCGATCCTTTTTCCGCAAGGTATGCCTGACCGCGGCGGTGCTGCTGCCGCTGGATATTCTTTCTTATTCGATATTCCCCGCCCTGGGATGGCGGCACTGGATCCTGTTCGGCGGGTACGGCATCGAACCGCTGGAAGGCGCGCTGGAAATGGGAATCCCGCGAGCTGTTTATTACATCGGGTTGGCGGTGTACGCCTTGGCGTGCTACGGATTGGTGTTCATGCGCCTGCGACGCAGAGAGGAATGAGGGGATCCGTGCGGTTTGGTATTGGGTGTCCCATAAATCCCATGGCGGCCTGAGGGAATTGCGCTCCGCAATGTCATCCTGAGCTTGCCCCGGAAGGTTACGGGTGGCAGACCGCCGCAGGCTATCCACTCCCGCCCCGATTTCGCGCGAAAACCTATTTCGTGTACAATGGACGAAAGCGGCCGGACGGCCGCCGATGGAGCGAGGATCGCCGGAAAGGAGTCCGGCGGCGCAAGGTGAGGGCCGGAGAGGTTCCCCATGGATCAGAAGGGGTATGAACTCAGCATAGAACCGAAAGAGGGGTATCTTCTCATCACCGCGGTGGGTCTTCGCACGCGCGAAACGGTGTCGGCGATGACGCGCGAGGTGTTCGATGCCGCCGTCACCCACGAGAAGAAGAGCGTGGTGATCGACGTCCGGGGAATGCGGGGCGGCTTCGGGATCATGGATATCTACCTCCTGGTGTCGGACGTGTTCGAAACCCTGCGCGGCAAGGGAATCCGGCGGGCGGCCGTCGTGGATGTGCGCTCCTCTCCGATGCGCGAAGCGTTCCTCGAAACCGCCGCCCGCAACCGCGGCTTCAACCTCCGGGTGTTCGCCGATACGGAGGAAGCGGAACAATGGATGGCTTAGCGCTGCGCCGGCGAAAATAAAAAAGCCCCCGTCCTTTTGGGAAGGGGGCTTTTCTGTTGCAGCATATCAGATGTAGAGGTCGCGCCGGTTATAGGTCAGATACGCCGCCGCCACGCAGACGGCGACGATCGCCGCCGAGAGCAGGACGTACCCGCCGTCCACCGCGCCGTCGCGCAACAGCGCCCCGGCGTCGAAATACTTAAAGGGTGTGAAGTATTTGAGGAAATCCAGGTTTTTATGCATTCCCGACAGGACCGACATGATGTAGGTGGCCAGGATGATCCCCACCGCGACCGAACTCGACAGCTTGTACTGCTTCATGGCGCAGCCCAGCAGCAGTCCCAAGGCGAGGAAGACCAGCTCGATGACGAACATGGCTTCCATCTCGAGCGCCAGGAAGGAATAGAACTCGGAATCGGGCGCATAGGT
>JBJYXS010000305.1:0-3478 GCA_046260075.1 Anaerolineales bacterium
CCTTCGAATCGTTCCACCGTGCTCGGATCGTCCGGACGGGTCTTGGCCAGCGGCGAAATATCGCGCGGATAGTCGAAGAGGAATGTCGGCTGGACGATCTCGGGTTCGATGAAATGGGTCAGCAGGCTTTCGATCAGTTTCCCGCGATGGGTGACCGCCTTGGGCGAAAGTCCCTTGGCGCGCATGGCGGCGGCGAGCGATTCGGCCGTCGGATGTTCGTCGATATTGATCAAGGCGGCTTCCTGGATGGCGTCGCGCAGGCTGACGCGGGTCCAGGGCGGGGTGAGGTCGACCGTACGTCCGCGGAATTCCACTTGTGTGGTGCCCACCACCTCTTCGGCGACGAACGACACCATCTCTTCGGCCAGATCCATGATGCTGTGGTAGTCGGCGTACGCCATGTAGAATTCCAACTGGGTGAATTCCGGATTGTGCTTGAACGATACTCCCTCATTCCGGAAATCGCGTCCGATTTCATAGACGCGCTCGTAGCCTCCCACCAGCAGACGCTTGAGGTACAGCTCGAAGGAGATCCGCAGGAAGAGATCTTGATGCAGCTGATGATGATGGGTGACAAACGGTTTGGCGGCCGCTCCCCCGTATACGGCTTGAAGGACCGGCGTCTCAACTTCGAGAAAATCCCGGGAATCGAGGAACCGGCGCAACGCGGATATGATCCGCGCGCGGGTCTGGAAGACTTTGCGGACTTCCGGGTTAACAGCTAAATCGGCATAGCGCTGGCGGTAGCGGGCTTCCGGGTTGTCGAAGGCCGAATGAACGACCCGTTTTCCGTTCTCCACGGTTTCCTTAGAGGCCGGCAGCGGAGTAACGGCTTTGGCCAGCATGGAGAGCTTTTCGACTTGGATGGTGATCTCACCTGTACGGGTCCGGAAGAGCGGACCGGATACCTGCACGAAATCCCCCAGGTCGTACAGATCGCGGAAGTCGGCGAGGAATTCCTTCCCCAGTAGGTCCGCTTTGAGGAGGAGCTGGATCTGCCCGCTGCCGTCTTCCAAGTGGGCGAAAATGGCTTTTCCCATGGCTCGGATGGACCGCAGGCGGCCAACCAGGGTGACGGAATCCATCTTGCCGTTTGATGATTTCTCGAAGGCTTGGCGCGCTTCGGCGCTGGTATGCGTGCGTTCCGCCCGGGCGGGATAGGGGTCGACGCCCGCCTCGTGCAAACGGCGGATTTTTTCTAATCGGTTCTTTTCCAACCCGGACAAATCACGCATGAGGAAAAGGCATCATAAGGGAAATGGTTCCGGCGGAGTTGCAGACAGCCGCACGGGAACGGTTTATTTCACCGACAGCACCCGAAAAGTGAGGATTCCGGCCGGGGCGGTCACCCGGACCTCGTCTCCGGACTTCCTGCCCAACAAGGATTGGCCGAGCGGGGATTGATTGGAGATCCTGCCTTCCTGGGGGTTGGCTTCCGCCGCACCGACGATGATGTATTGTTCGGGCGGATTGTTGGATTCCTGGATGGTGACTTTACTCCCGACCCGGACGACATCCTGCGCGCCGCCTTCCTCGATGATGACGGCGTTGCTTAACATCGTCTCCAGGGTGAGGATGCGTCCTTCGACGAATGCCTGCTCGTTCTTGGCGCTTTCGTATTCCGCGTTTTCGATCAACTCTCCGCCCTCCATGGCATCGTGCAACCGCTCGGCCACTTCGGCGCGCCGCTTTGTGCGGAGGAGTTCCAATTCCTCCTCGAGTTTTTTATACCCCTCTTTCGTGAGGAAAACGGGTTGGTCGCTCATGAGTCATCCTTCTCCGACCGATAGGGATAGGGTGGGTCAGTTCCCGCTTGGCCCACCCCGGACATCCGATTTTTGTTCGATAGGAGCGCAAAAATCATAGCATATTCCTCCGACCTTGACAAGAAAGGATCGGCGTGCGAAACCCCTTACCGGCGTGGATTCCCATCCGGAAGGGGGATGTCTCTGGGGTATACTAAGCCCATGAAAATGCGTTCGCTTTTCACTGCCTGTGCGTTGCTGGGCATGATTCTGATGCTGTCGGCCTTCACCGGACCGAATCAAGGCGGGGTCAATCCGGCCGTCCAGGATCTTTTTGACCAAATGACGGACGAAGAGCGGATCGGGCAGTTGTTCATGGTCACCTTTCAGGGAAAAGACCTTACTCCGGCATCCGATATCTATCAATTGATCGCCGATTTTAACGTCGGCGGCATCCTGCTAAGGCGGGAAAACGGCAACTGGAAAAGCGGCGAAGGGGAGGCCGCCGCGGTGCTTGCCCTGGCCAATGGATTGCAGCAGATCGAAGCCGACAACGCGGAATCCGAGGATGCCGGCAGCGGCGAGTTCATACCGTTGTTCCTCTCCCTGTCGGGGGGAAGCGACGGCTATCCGGCCTCCCAACTGGTGACCGATTTTTCGGATATGCCTTCGCCGATGACGATCGGCGCAACGTGGCAGCCCGAATTGGCCGAAGCGGCGGGTGAAATCGTCGGGAGCGAATTGTCACGGGTGGGAATCAACATGTACCTGGGGCCGTCATTGGACGTTCTGGAAGAACCGAATCCCGGAACAACCGGGGATCTCGGGGCGCGAGCCTTCGGCGGAGATCCCTTCTGGGTGGGAAAAATGGGGCAGGCATACATCCAGGGCGTCCAGGAAGGCGGCAATCAGAAGATTGCCGTCATTGCCACCCATTTTCCCGGCATCGGCGCTTCCGACCGAAGTCCCGAAGAAGAAGTGGCGACCATCCGGAAGGCCATGGACGACCTCCGGTTGATCGACCTGGCGCCATTCATCTCCGTCGCCGGAAAGGCCCCCGGTGCCTTGGGGATTACGGACGGTCTTCTGGTCTCGCATATCCGCTACCAAGGCCTGCAGGGTAACATCCGCACCAGCACACGGCCGATCAGCCTGGATCCGCAGGCTCTCAGCCAGCTCATGGCCCTTCCGGAATTCACGGCCTGGAGGGCGGGGGGAGGCATCACCGTCAGTGAATCCTTGGGCGCCACTTCCATGCGGAAATTCTATGAGACCATCGGCGCAACCTTCTCCAACAAACACGTAGCCTTCAGCGCGTTCCAGGCCGGAAACGACATCCTCCAGCTTTCGGATGTGATCGGCACGGAAGATCAAAGCGAATTCCAAGTCGTGATCGACACAATCCGCTATTTTCAACAGAAATACGAAGAGGACCAGGAATTCGCGGAACGGGTGGACCAAGCCGTACTACGAATACTATCGTTGAAGAAACGTTTGTACCCCGTATTTGCCCCGCAACTCGTGCAGCGGTCCGAAGCATCCCTGGGAAACCTGAAGGTCGAGCAGGATGTCCCGGAGGAAATCTGCCGCCAGGGCGTCACCCTGATCAGCCCCAACCCTGAAACGATGGGCGGCGCGGAAATCGAACCACCCACTTCCACCGACCGGATTGTCGTTTTAACGGATTCACGGATGGTCACTCCCTGTCCGGCCTGTTCCACTGAATCAGATAT
>JBJYXS010000306.1:0-1427 GCA_046260075.1 Anaerolineales bacterium
CATCCCGGTGGGGTAATGTAAAGGCCTGCCCCCGGAGAGTGCGCAGGTTCGGTTTGCCTTTAGAACCTGCGCGGTTACGGAACGGGGGGCGGATCGGGCGCGGATTTCACCCTTCCCTTGCCGGTGATCGGCCCGGGAGTATAATCGCGACGGCCTTGCACCCGGGCGGATCGAGGAAAACAGAAAAAACGGCATTTCCTCCATCACCACCCGCACAATGGGTGGTGATGGTTTTCCCGATGGGATTTCCGCTGAATGAAAACCACCACGGCTATCCCGCCGCTCAACCGGTTTGCCCGCAGCCCGGGCGGCCAAAATCCTTGATCGCGATGGTGGAGAGAACCCATGCAACAATCGGCCGTATCCAACCCATACAAAACCGCTTCAACCTGCGGGCGTCATCCGAAGGCCTCCGACCGCCGCCGGCGCCTGGTCGCGGCCGGTCTGGTCGTCCTTCTGGGATTGCTCCCGGCCGCTTGCTCGAGCGGGGAGCCGGCCGAGACGCCTTCTGCCGCCGCGACGGCCGACGCCACGCTTCCGACGGCCGCTCCCACCGCCACCCCGACCGAATCGGAACCCAGCCCGAACCCGACCTCCGCGGAAACCGCGGCCCCGGAAGCCGGCGACTCCCGCACGATCGAAACCGACGGCATGGTCCAGGTATACGTCCCGGCCGGCGAGTTCACCATGGGCGCGGACGATCCGGATGCGCAGACGCCCTCCAAGCCCGGGCGGGCGTATTCGGAGATCCCCGTCCACCAAGTGACGCTGGATTCCTACTGGATCGACAAATTCGAGGTGACCACGGGCCAATACCGGCAGTGCGTGGATGCCGGCGTTTGCCCGGAACCGCACCTCTTCAGCTCGGGCGACCCGGGCTACCCGTGGTACCGGCCGAAGTATTACGGCAACCCGGAATATCAGGATTACCCCGTGATCTGGATCAGCTGGTTCAACGCCATGGATTACTGCGCCTGGGCCGGACGCCGGCTGCCGACCGAGGCGGAATGGGAGAAAGCCGCCCGCGGCACGGACGCCCGCAAGTACACCTGGGGCAACGATCCGTTGAATTCGAGCGTGGCCAACATGTGCGACATCACCTGCCCGCTCGAGCACGCCAACGGACGGTACAACGACGGCTGGGGCAACACCGCCCCGGTGGGAAGCTTCCCGGCCGGCGCCAGCCCGTACGGGGCGATGGACATGGCCGGAAACGTCTGGGAATGGACCTCGACGCTGATCATGGATTACCCTTACAACGCCGATGACGGGCGCGAAGACCCGACGGTGATCGGCGAACGGGTTTGGCGCGGATCTTCCTGGACCAACGGATATTGGTGGGTGCGTGTCACCCTCCGCTACCGCTCGGTGGACTGGTATCGCAATTACAACCTCGGCTTCCGCTGCGCATCCTCGGCGTAGGGGAG
>JBJYXS010000306.1:1527-5492 GCA_046260075.1 Anaerolineales bacterium
TGTCATCCTGAGGCCGCGGTCTTCGCGGCCGAAGGATCTCGCTTCTCCTTGGCACGGGAGATTCTACGGGCGCATAGACCGCGCCCGTAGAATGACAATATGGCCTACGCCGCGCCCTCAGAATGACAAACCGCTCAGTAACGCGGCCTCAGGATGACAATAAAAGCACAAACCTTACTCTCAGGATGATAAAAAATGCCCCGGATCAGAAGATCCGGGGCGATGCTTTTCAAGCCTTCAGAGATTGGAAAACGAATCACTCCTCCCAGGCGAGCTTTCTCCGTTCGCGGGTGAGCGCCCGCACGAAGGCCACCAGGAGGATCCCGGCGCCAACGAACACCAACAAATCGCCGGCCACGCCGTTCCAGAGCACCCGGTGCTCGCCCTGGTACCCGGCCATCTCCGCCACCTTGTACGGAACGCCGTACGTCACCGGGCAGGTTAAACATGCGAACTCGATCCGGGTGAACGCGTAGATGTTCGCCGCGATCCCGCAGAGCAGCCCCAGGATAGCCCCGAGGACGGGTGATTTTTTAAGCGCGGGAGGGATGTTAATCTTCATCCATCATCCGGCGGGCGGGGATCCGCCCGCATCCGCCTTCGACCCGCGAGGGCTTTCGGCGGCATCTTCCCCGGTATCCCCCATCTGTTCCTCCAACAACCGGTCCGCAGCGATCACCGTGAACATGTACCGGCAGGCGGCGTCGGTGATGTACTCCCGCTCCTGCCACAAATAGGGCCATACCTTGTCTTCCGCCAGATCGGGGTGGATCAGGTTGACCGCATTCCAGAACGTTCCGCCGGGAATGTAGCTCCAATCCGCGCGGTTGAAGCCGTAAGCGATCACCGGCGAATGGGCTCCCACGCCGGACACCAGGCTGTTGACCGTCTTGCCCGGCCGGCATCCGAGCATGAAATCCAGGACGGCGAACAGCGGATCGAGGGAGAAGATATCCGGCCAGCCCTTGTGCAGGAAATACTGCTTCATCCCGACGATTTCGGAATGGGCCATCGGGCAGCCGAAGGGAGATTCGCGCCGGCGGGCCTCCACCTGGCTGCGGTAGGCATGGGCGGCGTCGTCAATTTTATGCAGGAATTCTTCCGAATCGAGCAGCGGCAGCACGCGGCCCAGGGTCCACCCCGAACTGCCGAAGTGCTTCATCACCTCTTCCCCCTTGCAGCTCAGCTCGCGGAGGTACTTCTTCTTCTTGGTGGTGAGGATCAGCTCCGCCAGGGCGTGGATCTTGAGCGCTTCGAGTCCGCTGGTCCTCCCGTATTCGAAGACCCGCAGGGTGTCGTCCTCGGTGCGGTCCTTGTTGGCCAGCCATAGTTCCTCGGCGACGCGGACGCATTCCTTGGCAAGATCCTTGTCGTAGCGCTTTAGGACCCGGGCCGCCAGGGCCAGCCCGGCGGCGGTGAACACCTGCCGGGCGGGGTTATCCTGAGCGAAGGCCAGGCGGTCGTCGAGATCAGGTACTTCTTCCTCGATCCAATCCAGATTTTCTTCGGGGTCGAAGACCTTCGAATAGCGGTTGGCGACCTTCTTGTACCAGAGCCCCTGAAGTTTGGCGGCCCGCCGCCGGGCGGCTGAAGCCTTGGCGACTTTATTGTCGGTCTGGGTGGAAGTATCCCCCAGGTGCACGTACTGGCGCAGGGTGGGGACGATGACGCCTACTCCCATGCTGCCGAAGGCGCGGTAGTAGTTGAGCAGCCAGATCACGCCGTGCTCGATTTGCTGCAGGAGGTCGGGCTTGCCGTCGGGCTGGTGGATTTCGACGTGGCGGTTTTCCTGGTCGATGAGGGTTTCGTCGTAGTCGACGCCGAATTCCTCATAGATGTGGGCCAGCGCCATGATGGTGTGGACCTGGGTGGCGGTGCGCACGTCGTCGTCGCCGGCGTCGTGCCAGCCGCCGGAATCCAGGCCGGGGATGTGCTGGAGCGGTTTGAAGGGGACCTCGACGGGCCGTTCGTCGGCGTTGCCGTATCCGTCGAAGTGGCGGATCTTGGGCGGCGCCATCAGGGCGTCGTCCATGTGGCACGCACCGTGCCAGACCCGGTATTTCTGGTTGACCCGCATGTGGCACATCTGCATCGGCAGGAAATATTCGAGCGTCGGCTGCCAGACGTCGCGCCGGTACACGTCGCGGGCGATCCGGAACGGATTGCTGACCGTATCGCCGTAGGTGATCACGTACACGCCGTCCTCGGCGGCCTCGCTGAAATCGAAGGTGGCGTACTGGTAGCGCAGGAAGGGCCCCCACAGGGCGGGCCGCCGGTCGATCAGGGTCCGGAAATCGCCCGAGGGCAGGATGCGATGCAGCGCCGCCGCGCAGGGTTCCGTCTCCCGGTTGTCGAGTTCGATGTAAGCGATCTTCTTTTGCCGCGGGTGGTATCCGATCTGCGAGACGTGAATCACCGGCGGGTAGCGCCAATCCGCGACCACATAGGGAGTGATCTCCCACTGCACGGCGCCCTTGGCGGCGCCGGCCGGCACGAGCGAGTGGACGACGAACCACCCGTTGTTGTGCTTCAGGCTGCCGTCGATCAGCTGGAGCGGAGCGGTGCGGCTTTCGATCGTCATCCGGAACTGCTCGGATTCCGGCGTGACGACCAGTTTGGATCCCTCGGCCATCGGCACGGGTTCGGCCTCGCCGTCCTTGTTCTTCCAGGTCGGCCCCCCGGCCTGGCGCGGGAACATGCCCGGCCGGCCGTCCATGTAAAACATCTTTCCATAAAGATCGCCGGGGAACAGCTCAAGGCTGTAGCCGACCCGGCCGACCCATTCCTTGGGTAGCGGCCGGCGGAGATCCACTGTGATGGTGAAGGATTGCCCTTCGGCCTGCACCCGGACGGTGTAATCGATGTGCAATTTGGGGTAGATCAGGGGATTGAATCCCCTGAGGCTGCGGTCCGGATCGGGATAGTGGCAACTCACGCTGATCGTGTTGGCCGCCCGGTCGACCTTTCGGGCCTTAAGGCCGATTTGCTGCGGGGCGACCCCGATGTGTTGGTAGCCGTCGCCGATTTGGGGCACGGGCTGCCATTGGCCGGGCGTGGGGGAAAGGCGCAATTCGCCGTTGGTGGCCACCCGTTCGCCGTGCTGGATGATCTCCACCCCGCCCTGGTGTCCCTCCGAGAAGGTGTTGTGATACACCAACACGTTCAGGCCGGGCATTTCGAAATAGTCCTGATTGTTGATGGTCAGTCCCGTTTCGTCCATAGGGTCTCCATCCGCCCATTGTAATGTAAAAGAAGGAGCCGGGAAACTCGAGCGCGCCGGCCCTCCCACCTGTCATTGCGAGTCCCGTCGCAACGCGCTGCGCGCGTTACGACGGGGTAGAAATGTTATTCCATTCGTCTTTACGAATGCCCGAATGGCGCGAAGCAATCATCCGCGCATCCCGCCACCTGTCATTGCGAGTGCCCGAAGGGCGCGAAGCCATCTTCCGCCCATTCCGCCGTTTGCTATTGCGGGTTCCGGCCGGGATCGCAATGACAGCTCCCTACGGCATGCGCGCCATCTCCAGGATTGCGCGCACGGCCCAGGGCTTGTCCTCGAGCGCGCCCGGCAGATAGGCCGGCGGATGTTCGCGGTCGAACGTGGCATTCACCGGGTTGCCCTGTTCGGCCAGGTTGACGCGCACCCAGGGCACGCCGCCCGCCACCGCGGCGTTGATAATCTCCGCGGCGTGTTTGTTCTGCCACCATAGCGGCGGCAGGTCGAAGTCGGCGACTTCATTTTGATTCGACGGCGGCTGAGCATGATCCCAAGTGGCCTGCAGCCGCAGATATCGGCCGCGATATCCCCCGATGAAGCGGATCGCCTCGCGCTCGGCCCAGAAGGCGATGTTTTCATCGGAGGGATTCCGGTCCGTGCTGTAGCGGCCGAGGATGCCGAAGATCAAATCGATCTGGTCGTTGGCCGGGTCGGCGTCGAGGCTCCAGGTTTCCTTGCAGGTCACGTA
>JBJYXS010000307.1:0-2401 GCA_046260075.1 Anaerolineales bacterium
GACGGCAGCACCGCATTCCCGCTTGGCGGCGGCATCTACAATCAGGACGGAGACCTCTATGTTTTCTCCTCATCCGTGGGCAGCAGCCGCGGGTCGGGCATTTACAACGCCGGAGGCGTCACCCGCCTGTATCGTTCGGATGGGCTATAATCACGCCGTTGTGCGGCGGGCGGAAACGGAAGGAGGCCGTGATGAAAATCGGAATCGTCGGCAGCGGATTGGTCGGGGCGACGGCGGCCTACGCAATGGTGATGCGCGGGGTCGGGCGGGAGATTGTCCTGGTGGACAAGAACGCGCGGCGTGCGCAGGCCGAGGCGGACGACATCCTGCACGCGGTCCCCTTCGCCCATCCGCTCCAAGTCCGGGCAGGCGATTATTCCGACCTGGCCGGCTGCCGGGTGGCTGTCATCACCGCCGGCACCGCCCAGAAACCGGGCGAAACGCGCATGGACCTCCTGACCCGCAACGCCGCGATCGTCTCCGACGTCGTGCCGAACGTCCTGGAACACGCCCCCCGGTCGGTCCTCCTGATGGTGACCAATCCGGTGGACGTGATGACTCACACGGCGGCGAAATCGGCCGCCGCCCTGGGGATTCCAAGCACCCGGGTGATCGGTTCGGGAACGGCGCTCGACACCGCCCGCTTCCGGGCGCTGTTGGGCCGGCATTTGGGCGTCGATCCGGGGCACGTGCACGCCTATGTGGTCGGCGAGCACGGTGATTCGGAAGTCCTCACCTGGTCAATCGCGACCGTCGGCGGTCTGCCGATCGAGGAATTCTGCCGCGAGCGCAACACCACCTGCCTCGACAAGGACCGCAGCCGGATCGACGAGTCGGTCCGCCGCGCGGCCTACCGGATCATCGAGGGAAAAGGCGCGACGTATTACGGGATCGGCAGCGCATTGGCCCGGATCACCGAGGCCATCCTGCGCGACCAGCGGTCGATCCTCACCGTCTGCACGCCGATGGCGGAAGTGGCGGGGGTGAAGGACGTGACCGTCTCCCTGCCGCATCTGGTCGGCGGGGAGGGAATTCTCGACACCTTCCCGCTCGCTTTGAACGAGGAAGAGCAGGCTTTGTTGGGACGCTCGGCGGCCGTCGTCGGCGACGCCATCCGCAGCCTGGAAAAGTAAGGTGACGTGACGGACGGGAAAAAAGCGGAAAGCCGGCCTTATTCCGGCCCGTCAAGCCACCTCAATAAAAGCATCTCACCCATCTTCAAAGGAGCCGATCCGTCCGTATGACCCAAACCTCCCCCGCACCGGCCGCCCGGAAGGAGCGGTTTCAGCGCCTGTTGGAACTCGACGCCCGGTGGTCCGCCAAGTTGACCGTCGCACAGCGCCACAACGGCTGGCGCAACTTTTTCCGCTTCATGGCCCATTCGGGAGATTCCTGGTTCATGATCCCGGTGATGGGGGCGGTCTGGCTGGCCGGCGACGGGCTGTGGAAGTGGCGGATGCTGACGATGTTCGTGACGATGTGCATCACCGCTCTGGTGGCGGTGGGGTCCAAGCAGTTGATCCGCCGCCGCCGTCCGGAAGGCGACTGGGGGCTGGTCTACCGCTCGACCGATCCGCACTCGTTCCCCTCCGGACACGCCGCGCGCCTGGTGATGCTCGCCCTGCTCTCGCTGCAGCTCGGTCCGTGGTGGCTGTGCCTGCTGCTGTTTTGCTGGGCGCCGCTGGTCGCGCTGGCGCGCGTGGCGATGGGCGTGCATTACCTTTCCGACATGATCGGCGGTGCGGTGCTGGGGATCGCGTTCGGTGTGTTGTTTCTGATAATTTTGTAAATCGCAGGGGCAGGATGATTGATCCTATAATTTTATAGGGGCGAAGCGGCTAATAATGTAATAGGGGCGAAGCGGCGCTTCTAATAATTTTGTAGGGGCGAAGCGGCGCTTCGCCCCTACAAGCCCCTACACCATCAATTATTCACCACGTTTCTTGTATAGGCACGATCGTTGATCGCACCTATAGGAAAACCATGGACGAAAAATCGCTGCATACATTGGAATTGGAACGCGTGCTGGAACGGCTGGCGGCCCACGCATCGTTCTCCGCCTCGCGCGAGCGCCTATTGGCAATGCGCCCTGCATCCGATATCGAAACGGCCGACCGCCTGCTCGATGAGACCAGCCAAGCCCGCCTGCTCCTGGACCGCCATTCGGAAATCTCCGTCGGCGGCGCGCGGGATATCCGCCCCAACGCGGAGGATGCCGCCCGCGGCATCCCCCTTCAGCCGGACGTGCTGATTACCGTCCGGGCCACCCTGCTTTCGGCCCGCAGCATCCGCCGTTCGCTGGGCCGGATCGCCGACGAGGTGCCGGACTTGAACCGGATCGCCGCGCGGATGGAGGATTGCCCCGGTCTGATCGACGCCATCGGCCGGACGATCAGCGACG
>JBJYXS010000308.1:0-6282 GCA_046260075.1 Anaerolineales bacterium
TGGCGATGTTTTTACCGTTGGCCGTCGTGGCGGCCCTGGCCGCCGCGACAGCGGAATTCGCATGGGAGCGCCGCTGCAAACATGAGAAAGTATTCGACGAGGTGGGGCTGCTGTTCCTGACTCACGCCGCGGGATCGGCGGTCTTGTTCCTTCTGGCTCACAACTTCTTCCTGGCGATGCTGTATTATCTGACGGCCGCGGCCGTCTCCTCTACCGACATCCGTCCGCGTATCATCGAGACGATTAATCACTTCCGGAGTAAAAAATAGACAGGATGTACGGGATGAAAACAAGATTGACAGGATTTCGATTAAATTAATACAAAAGGAATCCTGTAAATCCTTGAAAAATCCTGTATATCCTGTCTATTTACCTTCTTCCTCTTCCAATAATTTTCGCAAAATCGGTAATGCGGTGCGGGCGGCTCGGGCGCGGTGGCTGAGGGCGTTCTTCTCCTCCGGCGTCAGCTCCGCCATCGTCTCGCTGCGCCCTTCCGGCCGGAACAGCGGATCGTATCCGAACCCGTTCGTCCCCCGTTCGGCGACGGTGATTTCCCCGCGGCATTCGCCCTCGGCGTAAGCCGTCTCGCCGCCGGGGAGCGCGACCGCGATCACGCAGACGAATCGCGCCGTGCGCGGCTCAGGAACGCCGCTCAGCTTTTCCAACAGGAATGCCCGCCGCTTGGCATCGTCGGCGTCCGCGCCGGCCCAGCGCGCGGAACGAACGCCGGGCGCGCCGCCGAGCGCTTCCACTTCCAAGCCGGAATCATCCGCCGCGGCCGGAAGGTGCGCGGCGCGCGCAAACGCGACCGCCTTCTTGGCCGCGTTCTCGCGGAACGTCGCGCCGTCTTCTTCGACCTCCAGGCCGATGCCCAGATCCTGCGGGAAGACGATCTCCGCGTTCAGGTCCTTCCACAGCGCGCGGTACTCGCGCTGCTTGCCGGGGTTGGCGGTGGCGACGAGCAATTTCGGCAACGGCTTCATGCGAACCGTCTCCTTGTGTGCATGATAGAATCCCACCAGATATTATCTCATCTCGGCGGAAGATTCCATGAAGCGATGGCAATTCTGGGTCGGACTGGTCATCAGCCTCGCGTGCCTGTATTTCCTGTTCGCGAAGCAGGATTGGGGAACGCTGTGGAACTCGCTGCGCGACGCCCAGTACCTGTGGCTGATCCCCGGGATCGGCGTGTACTTCATCGGCGTGGCGGTCCGCGCCTGGCGGCTGCATTACATGATGCGTCCGATCAAGAAAGTACCCATCCCAAGTTTGTTCCGCGTCATCTGCATTTCCTACATGGGCAACAACATCTACCCGGCCCGCGCCGGCGAACTGCTGCTGCGGCCGTACCTGATCCGGGCCAAAGAGGGGGTTTCGTTCAGCGCGTCGCTGGCGATCGTGATCGTCGAGCGCACCTTCGACGCGGTGGTGATGATGCTGTTCATCTTCGTCAACTTGCCCGAATTGGCGCGGCTCGGCAGCGGCGATTCCGGCGTCGCCGGATCCATCCAGCAATTCGCGCTCTACGGCACGATCCTCTTCTTCGGCGCGTTGATCGTTTTCATCCTGGCTGCCATGTTCCCGGCGGTCACCGCGCGCGCGGTCACCTGGTCGGTCGGCCACCTGTGCCCCGTCCGCTTCCGTGAAAAACTCAGCGATTTGGCGGGCCGGTTCCTCGAAGGATTGGCCTGCCTGCGTTCGCCGCACGACGCGGTGATGATCCTGTTCACGTCCATATTGATATGGTTGTTGGAAACCGGCAAATATTGGTTTCTCATGCAGGGATTCGCCTTCACCATTTCGTTCTTCGCGCTGATGCTCACCAACGGCATCGCCAACCTGATCACGATCATCCCTTCCGCGCCCGGATACATCGGCACCTTCGAGGCGGCCGGAGTCGCGGTGCTGGAGGCCTACGGCGTGGATACCGCCGTCGCCGCCGCCTACACCGTCGTACTGCACGCCGCTTTGTGGCTGCCGATCACCGTTCTGGGCGCATGGTTCTTTGTGCGCGAAGGGCTTTCGATGAGCGACGTACGGGAGAAGGTGCAAAAGGAACATCCCGCCGCCGGCGGATGACGGTCCCTCTGCGGATCGCTTCGGATTCCCCGGCGGGGACGAAGAATTCGATCTTTGCGATCTTCTCAGATGACATCACGTTTCTTTCATCAGGGTTGGAAAAAATCCCTCGATGGGGTAAAAGCAATTTAACCACAAAAGGCACAAAAAGCACAAAAATATCTTTGTGTCTTTTGTGCTTATTGTGGTCAAGAAAAGCATCACCCCCCCTGCAACCGATCGGCCCTCTGGAAAAAAATAAAAGGACCGGCGACGCATATACCGCGTCGCCGGTCCCGGTTCTTGATATATCGATTTGTGAATCTACGCGCGGTGGAAATCAGCCCTGCTAGTTAACGTGCTTAGCCTCCAGCTTGCGGTACCGTTCGAGCAACTTGGCCGTCAGCGCGGCGTTCTCCGGGATCGGCCGCAGGACGCTCTGCTTGTCTTTGACGACGAACATCTCCGCCGCCTGCTCGTAGGAGATATTCAAAGCATGCTTGGCCCCGCTGATGGCGCAGCCCAGCGGTGCGGCGAAATCGGAATTCTCGATGATGAAGCTCTCCGCGCCGAACAGGTCGGTCAGCAGCTGCCGGAAGAAGGGATCCTTGGAACCGCCGGCCACGATGGCGAAACTGCCGATCCGGCTCAAGTGGGTCGAATGCACCCGCAGGGAGAGGGACTGGGAGACGTACAGCGAGCGGATGTTGACCTTCGCATCATCCTCGCCGAAACCGTCCCGGACGATGCCGCTCTTGCACAGCGGAACCGATTCGTCGAACAGGTACGGCAGCATCAGCGGTTCGTCGGCCGTCAGCTTGGAACCACCGGCCATCTTTCGGTAGGCTTCCCACTCCGCCCGCCCGAGCGGCTTGTTGTCGGATTTCAGAACGTATTTCCGCAGGAAAGTCTCGTGGAGTTTACCGCCGTTGGTGATGACGGAGAGCGCCATGGCGCTGCCCTTGGTGTATCCGAAGACGTTGTATTCCTCGGTCGGCGAGGGAACGACCTTTTCCATTACGCCGTTCACGGTATAGCTCGATCCCAGCGAGATGACGATTTGCCCGCCGCAGCCCAGCAGCGTGGCCGGGTTGTCGCCGGTTCCGGTCAGCACCGTCGCCTCGGGATTGACGCCGTATTTCTCCGCGAAATACTTGCTCACCTTCCCGACCGGAGCGTCGTAATGGTCGATCGCGCCGATCCGGCCCTCCAGGCCGTCCAGTCCGATCCCCTGCAGGTAGCCGTTGACGGCCTCCAGGACGGTCTTGTTCCATTGCGGATTGTCGATATCCAGCGCATTCAGGTTCGTCCCCCAGCCGTCGCCGGTATCGACCGGCGCGACCTTTCCGGCCAGTACCGAGGTGAGGAAGGCGCTGAGCAGGAGGATATGGGCCGTGGCCTTGTACTCTTCCGGGGATTCCTCGGCCCACTTCATGATCTGCACGGCCGGGAACCGCAATTCCGCCCGGTTGCCGGTCAGGTTTTCCACGCCGCCCTTGGCCGAGAGCATCTCGGTCAGCTGCTTGGCCTGGGCGCCGGTGCTGCGGTCCTCCCAAATCGGCGCGGTCCGCCGGGTGACCGTTCCCTTCAGCTGGTCGAGCAGGCTGCCCTCGGCCTTCAGCGCGCCGACGGCGGCCGCGAAGGCCTTGCCGAAGTACAGCGTGCAATGCTGCATGCCGTCGGCTTTGATCGCCCGGATCTGCGAAAGATCCACCTTGTCGTCCTTCAATTTTTTGAACAGGAAGTCCATCGCCTCGATCATCAGAAACGGCGAAGTGTGCCGGATCTGCGGGGAATCCGAGGGCAGGATTCCGCCCGTCGTCTTGTACTGCGGGAAGGTCGGGTCGTAATCGAACTTTCCGGTGTACGCGACCTTCTTGGCGTCGAGGTCGAGGACGACCAATTTCACCGACTGGGTGCTGAATTCGATGCCCAAGGATAGCATGATGGTTTGTCGGCCTGCGGAACGCGCCCATTTCCGTTCGTGCGGGCGGCGGCGAGGCCATCCTTTCTATGAATGGGAATGCAGATGGAAACGTTCCCCGGGTTCCGTGTCAATCCAAAGCAACGTGCAGCGATTTGTCCGTTTTGCGCAACGCGGCCTTCTGCTTCTTTCCGGCCGATTCGATCTGATATTCCCCGAAGAAGGCCTCGGTCTGGAATCGCCCGGAGGAATTGGCTTTGCCCTTCACCTGGGTCCACCACTGATTGTAGACCAGATCGCGGAAGGCCTCCCCCTGGGGCGTGATGGACCAATCTTTGCGCCAGAGCGCGGACCACGGCCGCCAGTGATCGCCGGCCCAGAAGCCCCAGATGATAACGGCCTCGACGTTCGGGTGGGCAAAGTACAGCGGCAGGATCTTGCGCATCTCGGAGGCCTGTTGCTGCTCGTCGTCGACGTCGAACAGGCATTCGGTGATCTTGATCGGCAGGCCGAACACCGAGAGCCGGTCGAGCGCATCCTGGACGTGTTCCGCGGAGAGGCCCAGCTGGTGCAGGGCTCCCGAATGCCCCTGGATGCCGATCCCTCCGATCGGCACGCCGTTGGCCAGGAGATCCCGGATTTGGACGCAGTACGATTCGAGGTTGAACCCGTAATCGTAGAAGATGCCGTAGTCGTTCATGTACAGCACGGCGTCGGGGTTTCCGGCCTTGGCCATCCAGGCCATTTCGCTGACGATGCCGTACCCCAGGCGTCGGCGGAAGAACTCGCCGTTGATCATCTCGTTGTTCAGGTCGAATTCCTCGATGCGGCCCTTGAAGTGGCGGGTGACGCCGGTCGCCCGCCGCACGATGGCGGCGCGCAGGCGATCGTTGTCGAGTTTCCGGACCCAGGGCAGGTTCAGATCTTCCTTTTCCCAGAAGATGCAGTGGCCGCGCATCGGGATGTTCCGCTCGCGGCACAGTTCCCAAATCCGGTCCGCCAGGTAATAATCCACCTTTCCTTCGCGCAGCTCGCAGTCGTACCATTTGAGCGCGTTCTCGTGGACGGCGAAGTTGAAATGCTCGGCGAGGATTTTCAGGTAGCGGGTGCGATCCGCCGGACGCATCGTCTTGTGCGCCTTCTCCGCCAGCGAATCCGGCACCGCGGCGCCGAACAGGAACTCGTGCCGCAACTGGCGCACTGTCACCTCGGCGCCCGGCCGGGTTTGTACGGTGATCTTTCCCATGCGAAGCTTTTTTATGCGGTTTTGAACGGCGGAAGGGGAAAAACCGCCGGGCAAAGCGCCCGAATACAACTTTTTGCTGGCCATCATCACTCCATGCGCAGCGGGACGGTGTTCCAGAAGTCGGACAGGAAGGAGATCAAATCCTTCGACTCCACCGTCCCGATGTTGCGCTTTGCCTGCAGGTCTTTGATGAACTGCAGGACCAAATGGGTCCACACGGCCCCCGGCCGGGGATAGGCGGCCACGATGTAGTGGGGTCCCTTCCCCTTTTCCCCGGGCTCCTTTTCCAGTTCGGCCCGCAGGTTGTCGGGGGTGATCAGGGAGTTGCCGTACTCAAACACGACCCTGTCCATGTGGCGGTAGACATCCTTGCTCTCCCGGACCATGCCGTAATACTCCAAGAGCTGAGCCAGGACGTAGTTCGATGTGGTATAGACATCCTGCCCCTGCTCCGATTCGACCGCTTTGCCGTTTTCGGTGCGGGTCATCGCCCAGCCCATGAAGGTGCGGTTGTTCCGATAGATCGTGCGCAGGATCTTCCGCGCCCTATCGGCAGGGATGAAGGGCTCTTCGCCGATGGCGATCAGATACCACAGCGCGTCCAGCTGGTTGGTCCAGACGTCGGTGTTGGTGTTGCCCGTTTCCGGATCGTAGCAGGTGACGTAATACTGGAGTTTTTCGCCTTTGCGGTTCTTATCATCCCGCCACAGCCGTTCGAGGCTTTCCCGCGCCTTGTCGAAGTAACCCTGGATCCGGTATGTGGCGGTCGTATCGCCCATCATCTCGGCCATCTTGATCATCACCTGGCAGCCGGCCAAGAAGGTGGTCGCATCGTACGCATCGGCGCCGAACAGGACCAGGTTGTCGAAGGTGTTCTTCACCTCATCGGGATATCCCTCCGGCACCCCGTCGCCGTCGAAATCCAGCTGGAGCAGGGAATCGAGCCCGAACTTCAGCGTCTCCCAGTTCTTGCGCAGAAATTCCACGTCACCGGTGAACTTCACGTTGCGCAGCACCCGCATCGCCAGCTTGGGGAACAGGTCCACCCAATAAT
>JBJYXS010000309.1:0-11372 GCA_046260075.1 Anaerolineales bacterium
ACCGCGCCTTCGAACTCCGCTGGAAGGTGGCGGTGGCCACCAACCCGCTGTTCCCGCTCACGGCGGTCCTCCAGCGCCTGGAATGGGCCGGGCTCGATCCGCGGCGAACCTGTTTCGACCTGATTTCCTCCTACGAAAGCCTGCACTTCGCCAAGCCGCGACCCGAATTCGCGGCCGAGGTGCTGGGCCGGATCACCGCCCAGCCGGGCGAAGCCGTATTCGTCGGCGACGACGAAGCCCTGGATCTCCGACCGGCGCGCGCGCTGGGGCTGGCCACCTTTCATGCGGTGCGCAGCCCATCCGCGGATCCTCCGGAAGATCGCGGCGCGGGCACCATGCGGCAGCTGGCCGCCGGGCTGGAAACCGATCATTGCGAAACCTCCTTCCTGCTGGCCGCGGATCCCAGTCCGTGCGCCCTGCCGGCCCTGCTGAGCGGATACCTTGCCGCCGTGCTGCACGAATTCTCGGAAAGCCGCTGGACATCACCGCCGCAGGAGGAGGGCTGGGGACCGGTCGAGATCGCCTGCCACCTGCGCGATGTGGAACGAGAGATCACGCAGCCGCGCCTTCGGAAAATCCTCGATCAGAAGAATCCCTACCTGGCGCCGGTCGAATCCGATCCCTGGGCGGAAGAACGCGACTATCGTTCCCAGGACGGACCGCAGGCGCTGCAGGATTTCGTCCGCGCCCGGAAGGAAACCATCGCCCTGCTGCGTAACCTCGCCGCGGCGGATTGGCGGCGCTCGGCCCGGCACGCGCTCTTCGGCCCGACCACGCTGGCCGAACAGGCGCGCTTCTCCTCCCGCCACGATCTGCTCCACATCGATCAGTTGCGCGGTTCGCTGGCCGCCGCGGGGGAGTGAGAAAGCCTTCTGCCCTCGAGGGATCGGTTGGGCATCGATCGATGGCGAGTAGTTACCTGCTACCGCCGAATAGACCCATCAACTCGCGCCATCGTTGCACGTTCCAATCCGCGGCCTTATAATATGTACACTTTTCAGGGGGATGTCAGCCGGTAATAATACCGGCAGCCGGATTTCTCCCACAATCGAAATCGACTGCGCGGCGGAGGGGACGTTGTGCATTTACCCGTCCCCCTGCCGGCACGCCGCTGTGCGGATTGGAGGATCCATGCATCCACTGCCCGCTGCCTTGTGCTGCCTGTCGCTCTGGCTCGGCCGTCCATCGCCGATGGAATCGAAGGGAAGGGGGATTTTTCCCGCCGATGAAACAGAGCCTCTTGAAGTCGTTCTCCTCTCGCCCGCCGACGGCGACACCATCGGTCCGTCGGAATACATTCCGGAAGGTGACAAGCCATCTACTCCTGCTAAGGGGGTTGTCGTCACCGCGTCCGTCTCCGTGCGTGGCGGTCCGCCGCGATCCCTTCGCCAGGCCCGTCTGCTCGTGAACGGCGAAGTGCGGTCAGTGTTGAATTCGCCGCCGCAGAGCTTCACCTTCGTATGGAATCCCGCAGACGGATATCCCTCCGGACCGGTCACGCTGCAAGTGGAGGTCGAAGACGAAACCGGGGCGCGCGGCGTGAGCCGCCAGATCATCATCCGGATCGTTGAGGGATCGATTTTCTGTCCGGCGGGCAGCGTTTCGTTCTTGTGCGGTTCCTCCCCCTCCGGATTGTTGCCCTTCCTGGCGATCGTCACCGGGCTGATCGTTATCGGGTTGTTGGTGGTATGCCGTAAAGGGGAAGCCGGCGCCGAAGGAGATACCGGGACCTCCGTAGATGACACTTTACAAACACTCCGCTTCGGGGAACGCGTCGAAGCCGCCCGGGCCGTGCTGTCGGATTTGGACGGGAACGCCGAGGCCGGCCGGGATGTGGTCGAATTGTTCGGCACCACCTCCATCGGACGTTCGCGGCGCAGCGCCGGTCTGGTGCTGCAGGCCGGCCGGGCCGAAAGCCCGGTCAGCCGCCTGCACTGCACGGTTCTCGAAGAGGACGGCGCTTTTTTCCTGCGCGACGAGCAGAGCGCCAACGGAACCTATCTGAACGGCCTCCGCCTGGCCCCGACGGAACGCAACCCGCTCAAGGACGGCGACGAGATCGGTCTGGCGCAGCCGGAACGCGGCGGGGTGCGGTTGCGGTTTGAGCTGCGAACCGGCAAAGAAACCTCAAGCAAATCCGACGGGAATTGACGATTTCCGGTGCGGGATGGCAAGACAGGGGATGGATGGCGGCGGATCATGCCTGCGATCCGGTCACGTCGAGGACTTTACGGAACCGCCGGAAGCCTTCTTCCCGATCCGGCCAGTGGACGGTCCGCATGCCGGTTTCCCCGGCCCCCCGGATGTTGACCTCGCTGTCGTCCAGGAACAGGCAGCGGCGCGGTTCGACCCCCAGCCGTGCGGCGGCGCGCCGGTAGATCTCCGGATCCGGTTTGCGCACGCCTTCGGCCCCCGAGGAAACGACCAGGTCGAACCGCCGGCTGAAGTGGAACGCCGCATCGAAGTATGGATAGGTCAGCCGCGTTCCGTTGTTAATGATCCCCAGGCGGTAGGTTTTGCGCAGTTCCGGCAACAGATCCCACAACGGCGGGAAGGCTTCATATTTCTCGGGGATGTGCGATAGGATCCGCTCGAACCCGTTCCGGTCTACGGCGAAGCGGCTCATCACCCTGTTCCGGAACGCTTCGTCGTCCACCACGCCGCCGATCATGTCGTCGACCGCATTGACGATGTCGTCCACCGCATAATCCTCGCGCAGGAAGAGCAATACGCCCATGAGGTCGAACAAGACTGCCTGTATCGTATGGTTTTCCGTCAATCCGATACCGCTCCGATCCATCCGTCCCCGGCTAACTGCCATCTCGCGGTCTTTGTCGATTATTATGCGGCCGACCGTACCCCTTCAATGAATGCGGCGGGATCTAGGATCTTCGCCCCGTCCGGCGTGCGGTATGCGGTGTCGAAAGCAATCTGCAGCATCTCCCCGCCGGTCAGGTCGGGGCGGATCTGCCAGCCGAGCGCCAGCACGCCCGCCAGATAGGGCGTTGACCAGCTCAGCCCGCCGCTCCCGGTGTATTGATAACCGATCTCGTCCTGGAAATACTGCTCGGCGGTCGTCCGGCGGGAGGTCGGGATGTACAGCCGGTCCGGCTCCGCCGCCGGCGTTTCTTCCTGCTCGGGCCATCCGGGGATGCAACGGGTGAGGTCGTCCGGATCGTCCGGGTCGCAAAACAGCGGGGCGGTTAATCCGCGGTGTGCTGTGCAATCCAGCACCAGGATGCCGGCCGCTTCCGCGCGCTCCACCGCGGCATCCCAGGCATCGTTGTTTGCCGTGAACGGCGTATCGACTCCGGACGGCCGCGCCGATACCGATACCACGCGGATCTTTCGGCCCTCCGGCAGTTTTTCGTTTTCCTCCACGATCCAATCCAGGCCGTCCGCGAAATACTGCGCATCCGCATTCCATGAAGGCGCGGCGGCGAAGTACAGCGATGCTCCCGGCGCGGTGCCGACGGTTTGGCCTACCAGCAGGCTGGCGACCGCCGGCCCGTGCATGCTGCCCCGGCTTTCCGGCTGCTCGGTTCCCGTATCGAAGTATTTTTCGATCTTCCCCGCATACTCCGGGTGATCCAGCGCCGCAACGAGATTCTGATCGATGATCGCCACGGTCACGCCCTCTCCGATGACGCCCTGCCCGTGCAAGGCGCGGATTCCCAAACCCGGATTCTTACCCAACTCAAGAATCTCCGCGGCGATATCCCGATAGGCTGACGGCCAACCGGCCGAGTCGTTGAACCATAGGGTCATGATCAGGGAGCGCTCGGGGGCGGGATCCGCCTGCAGCAGCGACAGATTGGAAAAACGCACGTCCTGGTACGGCTCCACAGCGGAAAGCGGCGTGCCGGTCGGGGGACCTTCCGGATTCGATCCGGCGGATGCTCCTTCCGTCTGTTGCGATCCCGGCCCGCATCCGACAAGCAGTAAAGCGGCGAGCAAACCCAATAAGGTCGTTGTTCTTTCCATATATCCTCCCCTGAGGGGAACACTCGGACGGGCAGATGCCGACGCGCGCTATCCGCCACCATCCTGCCGCCGGAACAACACCGCCAACAGAACAGACACCACCGGAAAGCTAAGGCACCAGACGAGCAGCGAGATCATGGTGACCACCCAGATTCCCAGCATGCCGGCCACGACGGCCAAGACCTGGATCCCGTTAATCAGCAGCAAGCCGCGGATCCAGCGCTCGAGTTTCCCGCCGGAAAACACGAATCCGGCGAACAGCATCGATAGTCCCATCAGAAAATATCCGAACCCTTCCAGCGAAAACGCGATCGAGCTCGGGCTGCCGATGACGAACAGGTCCAATCCTTCCCATCGGCCGGCGGCCAGCCCCGGCGAGACGACCGCCTGCATGATCCAATAATTCATACCCAGAATCGCACCGTAGATCAACGCAAAAACCAGGCTGATCAACCCCCAGATTTTCCGCTTCGCCGGCGCATGCAGGTAGACGGCGGCCATCAGGACAGGGAAGGTGAGGGTCAGCAGAACGCAGGGGATCACCCAGGCTTGGAAGGCAGCCGGCTGGAATGCGGCCGCATACTCCGCCATTCCACTCCACTCACTCGGCGGCGAAACGGCATACCAGGCAAAGAACGCAACCGTAAACCAGACGGTCCAGACCGCACATAGCAAGCCGGACCAGAAACCGACCTTTCCCAAAGCGCTTGTTTTTCTCATTTTCAGGACCTCCTATATGCCCATATACGCAGTGAACCACTGATTCGGCCATAACAGCGATTTATCCGAACCGCCCCCCAACTCCTTCCTCGGGGAAGCTGCCCGCGCCTCAAGAAACCGGGGTAATATCCTTTTTTCCCCTTGACAAGCTGACATATATCATTTAGAATCAAAGTACTCTTTATAACAAAGTTCTTTTTTCTCGAAAGGAGATTAACATGACACAGCCCATCAGCCTGAAAGCCACGGAACGGAAGGCGTTCCGGTCCGCGTTCGATGACGGATTATGGGATATTCTCCTGGGATGTTTCCTGTTGTTTATGGTCTTCGGGCCGCTCCTCAGCCCCTATCTCGGCGATTTTTGGAGTACGGCGATCTTCCTTCCCTTCTGGGGAGTCGCATATCTGGCTATCCTGCTCGTCCGGAAATTCGTGGTCACCCCCCGGATCGGGGTGATGAAGTTCGGACCGGTGCGAAGAAAAAAAATTATGCGTTTCACCATCATTATGCTGGTTCTGAACATCCTCGCGGCCGTTCTGAGCTTTGTCTTCGCCCTGAATTTCCGAACCATTCCCGGCCAGATAATCTCGGTGTTCTTCGGGATACTTCTGATGCTGTTTTTCAGCCTGTTCGCCTATTTTCTCGACTTCAACCGCCTGTATGTGTACGGGTTGCTGGTCGGCGTTTCCCCGCTGATCGGCGAATGGCTGTGGAGCCGGGGCCTGGCTTCCCACCACGGGTTCCCGATCACCTTTGGAATCAATTCCACGATCATGATCCTGGCCGGAACAATCGTTCTGATACGACTCATCCGCTCCAACCCCCTGCCGCCGGAAGGTGCGCTGCCGGAGGGATCCTGATATGGCCGCCGGGCGTGCCGAACGGGAAAAGCATCCGTTGGCCGACATCAACCAGGTGATTCACGCCCCGGCCCGTCTGATGATCCTTTCCAATCTGTACGTGGTGGAAAGCGCCGATTACGTGTTCATCATGCGTCAAACCGGATTGACGTGGGGAAATCTCTCCACCCATCTTGCCAAGCTGGAAGAGGCGGGGTACGTCGACGTCAAAAAGGAGTTCAAGGGCCGGAAGCCGCATACCATCCTCAGCCTGACCCGCCGGGGCCGGACGGCGTTCCGGGAATATAAAAAAAGTATGCAACAGGTATTGGACGATCTCCCGGATTGATAGGTTTTACGTCGCGCCGCCCTTCTCCAGCCGCCCGGCTTTATCCGGGCGGCGTGACGGCTCCCCGGATCTCCGCCATGTACTTCGCCCCACAGCGTAAGCATACCGCCAGTGGCCGCTCCCGGCGGTAGGCGCGGAAGGCCTCCGCCTGCTGTCCGTTCCATAGCTGCTCGATGCTCGCCTGGCGCACGTTGCCGATGACGTAATCCGGAAAGTCGACGCAAAAATTCGCGTCGCCATTCGGTTGGATGTCGACCAGTTTCTCCACATTGGCGCACGTTTGCGGACCGACCGGCGTCACCGCATCTGAAAACCACGTTCGATATTCATCCTCGGTCATTGGGAAATACGGGTATTCGAGCAAACCGGTCATATCGGCTCGGTAAGTACGCAGCTCTTTCAGGAACGCCTCAACGTCGACCCCGCTGTCTTCATGGTGAAAACCCCGCCAGGAATATGCCTCGCATCCGAAATGATCCCGCATCTCCCGTTCGTATTGCTCCCCGACCGCTTGCGGAAAGTAGTAGCAGGCGACGATGCAGAGCGAGGAAATTCCCAGGGATCGGGCCACCTCCGGTATGGCTCCCAATCCGATATAGGAATCCCGGCTGATGGTGAAGGTTGCGGATTTGGAGAGTATCCGGCCGGCCGTTTGTTCCTCTTCCGCAAGCCGGTTCAATCCTTCGCCGATCTTGGTGAAGGTCCCTTCCGCTCCGGTGACTGCGTCATGGATTTTTTCCGGGCCGTTGATCGAGATGGTGAGGTGCATCTTGCCGATCCGCACCAAGTCTGCGGCGTATTGCGCCAGCAGCGTTCCGTTGGTATCGATCGAGGTGAAGATGTCCTTGGAGCGGATGTACTCCAGCAGCGGCAGGATGTCCGGATAGAGGAACGGTTCCCCGCCGCGCAGCAGCAGATTGCGGATTCCGCGGTCGGCGGCTTCGTCGATCACCTGTTGCCATTCCGCCAACCGCATTACGTCCGCACCCTTTTCCCGGCGCCCCTTCACGTATCCTTCCTCGCTCCACTGGCCGCACATCCGGCAGCGCAGGTTGCAATCGTTGGTTATGGTGAGGGAGATGGTTTGGGGAAAATCATTCATCCTTTGTCCTTTTTCGGTCCGCGCCGCGATGCTTCCTTCCGGGGATCCTGCAGAGCAAACGCGGACTTCGCGTGTACATGGAGTCTACCATTCCCACAATTCCCGGTGTCCAAGGGCGATCCGCACGCCGTTTTCATCCTTCCGGCTCGCGGACCATTTCCCACATGGGCAGGTCGATCACCGGCAGAAGGATCTTTTTCAATTGCCGGAACCCGAATTTTTCATACATTGCAACATTGGCTTCGGTTTCCGTTTCCAGATACACCGGCCTCTTCAACCGTTCGCCTTCCGCGATCAATGTCCGCACCAGCCGTCCGCCAAGTCCCTTCCCCTGCCAAGCCGGCGCCACACCCAAAACGAAGAGATATAGAAAGGGATTTTCCCCCATATGTTCCTTCCGATCCCGTTTCATCGGATCATTGAGGGGCTGCACGCGGGATGCAAGTTTGGCGCCTATTTTCAGCCCCGACCAGAGGGCTCCGGATTGAAAAATCCGCCAGGCCGTCATTTCGGAAAAATGGCCCGGCACCCATGCGACAACGCCCTCCAATTGCTCGGAAGGAGCATACGCTTCCCCATAACGCAGGGAATATCTAACCGGCATTTCAAACACGAGATTTCGTTGACGCGGTGTGGCGTCGTCCGCAAACACTTTTTTCCAAACGGGGTCGTTTCGGAAGGCGTCCGCCAGCATGGCTCCGGCTGTCGGAACATCCTTCGGCTGCAATTTGTATAATTTGCGTTTGGTTTCCGGCATGTGATTTTTCCCGGCGGATCGTTCCCGAGCGCCCGTCCCGACCGGTTTAAGAAACGTCGGTTGGACAGCCGTACGGCTTTCCCCTATTTAACCATATCGCCGCTGAGCGACCGTTTCCCATCGGTTTTCCTCTCCCGCGCCGCCGACGGAAAAAAGCCGGGCAATCCCTTGCCCGGCTTTTCTGCGCAGGAAAATGCGGCGGTCTCGATGCGTCCGGTTTTAGATCATTCCACTCCGGCGGAGGAGGATCACGTACAGCACCGCTTCGAAGGAATAGGCGCAGACGTTGGCCGCCGCGACTCCCAGGTATCCGACGGCGGGCGTGAAGAGGAAACACAATGCGATGAACAACCCGGCGGTCGCCATCGCCGCCCATAACGGAGTACACGCGTCCTGGCGCGCGTAAAACGCACGCACGGCGGTCTCGATCAGCGCGTGTGCGGGCAGGCCGATCAGGAATATGCGCGCGGCGGCGGCCACCATCTCCGTCCCTCCGGCCGTGAAGGCCCGCCCCTCGAACACCGTGCGGACGGCGATCTCCATCAGCGGCAGGCCGATCAGGATGACCGGCAGCGTCATCGCCAAGGTCGCCGCAACAGAGCGCCGGATCATCCGCCGCAGTCCGTCATGGTCGGCGCGGTCGGCCAGTTCCGACATCGACGGCAGGAGCACCGTCCCTAATGCGGAGCCGAGGATCGTTTCCGGAACCTGCATGATAAGCCATCCGTAAGCCAGGGCGGTAATCGCTCCGATGCCCAGCCCGGAGGCGAAATTATCGGTGGCGACGAAGATCGCCTGTATAGCCGCCACGGTGACGATCCTCGGGCCCATCAGCATAGCGGCTTTCATCACGCCGGGAAAACGCCAATCCAACGACGGGGTGTATCGGAATCCGTATCGCACCAGGCCCGGGACTTGGATCGCCAGATGCAACACCGCTCCGAGGATCGTCCCATACGCCAGCCCGTAGATTCCGAAAGCCGGGACCAGCACCAAGACGCCGAATATCAATCCGGCGTTGTAGAAAATCGGGGCCAATCCGGGAAGCAGGAAATGCTTGTAGGCCTGCAGGCTGGCCATCACCAGCCCGCTGATGGAAAACACCAGCAGCGCAATCAGGTCGAGCCGCATCAGATCGGCGGTCAGCGCCTGGTGGGCGGGGTCGAAATTCGGCACCACAACATTGGCGATGAACGCATCGGCGAACAATCCAAGGCCGACGGCCAGGATCGCGGTGATCAGGAAGGCCCAATTCGCCAGCCGGGAAAACAAAGCCCACGCCGCCGGCCGGCCCTCACGGTCGATCGTCTCGGTCAGCACGGGTATCACTGCCACCGCCATCGCCCCGCCGGAAATCAGCGCGAACAGCATATCCGGCAGGTTGTTGGCGGCGTTGAAGGCGTCCAGTTGCAGGCCGATTCCAAAGGCCCGCCCCACCATGATCTGCCGGGCCAGGGCGACGACCTTGTCGGCGGCGAAGAGGAAACCCAGCAGGATGAAGGATTTCGCGATACGGGAATTCATGCCACTTCCCCCAGAGCGGTCAGCTGCTCGAGCGCCGGCGGAAAACCGGGGTGCCAGCGTAGCGCGCTGCGCCAGTCGTCGATTGCCCCCTGGCGGTCGCCCAGCTGAAAGCGCGCCATCCCACGCCAATACCATGATTCTTCCAAGTGTTCCTGGGCATTCAGCGTCTCATTTGCCAGGTCGATCACATCCTGGTACTTCCCTGAGTAAAAGTAGGCGAAGTACGGGCCGGTCTGGTACCACAGGAAGCGCCAGGGCAAGCCAAGGTAACGCGCCATGTCGTACGAATTGGCCGCATCGACGTATTCGTAGCGGGAGACGTGCGTCGATCCGAGGTTGAAATACGCGAAGGCCAGGGATTGTCCTTCGAGGGTTTCCGTTTCTTCCCGGGCCAACTGCAGGGTCGCCGCGCGGTTGGCCTCGAGGTCGGCGTCCGCTCCCAGCAGGGCGACCACTTCCGGCTGGCGATCCCAAGGGTAGGCCACCAGATAGACGAAATTGAACGCCCGCCAATCGTAGATCATCAGGTTGTATTCCACCAGGCTGTCCGGTCCAAGGTAGGAATCCTGGGTGATGACGACCCGCTGGGCGTCGTCGTATCCGACGATGAAGAGGTAGTGTCCCATCCAGCCCAGGTCGCGGTCCACGACGTCGAATCCCTTTTCGATCATCACCGGGAACCCGGCCGCGATCAACCGGCGCAAGTCATCCAGATTTCCGCCGGTGCGGACGGCGATTCCGAACCCGGTGTAATCGAGCACATACCGCTCGAGTTCGTAGGGCATGACGTTCTTGTCGTCCCAATACGGCTTGAGGGCCGATCCCGCCGTTGCCTGATCGCCGTCCCAGCCCCAATAATTCAGCATCATGGTGAGGTTGGCGGCTGCGCAGTTGTTCCAATTCTGCTTAATCCAACCGTCGAAGGGCAGCACAACCCGCTCCGGCAGAGTCGGCGTTTCCGTAGGCGTGACGCTCGGCAGCGGCGGGTCGATCTCGTTTATGGTGGCGGACGGCGACGGGGTCATCTCCAGCTCGTTGCGCTTTGCCGCGGTCATCGTCGCCTGCATGATCGCAATCCGCATCGGATCGGGCGTGGCGAGGGTGTCCGGATGCGGAAAAAAGTAGTCCCGCACCCCCGCCTCGAATTCCAGCAACCGCCATGCCAGCCGGTCGTGGACGGCCGGAATCTGGTAGGCCAATAGGGCCGTCTCGATCACGACGACGGCTACGAGCAGGCCGATAAGCAACCTACGGGTCGTCAAGGGTTTCCGCCTGCGCCTCCAACACTACGGATTATACCCGCCGGTCGCCGTCTCCTTTTTCATTTGTCGGTGTTTTTCCGCAGCCTAAGCGCCCCGTGCGGGGAGGATGGGGTGATCGTATGCCTATCGTGGGGAGTCATCTGGCGTTTGTCCGCCCGCCCGAATTAATAGAACGAGTAAGCCGGGCGCGTCCGGACGGCATGTGCGGAAATCCACCGCCGGTCACTCACCTTCCGGCCGGCGGGCAGGATTATCATTCCAACAACCGGCTGATCAGTTCCCGGACCTTGCTGCGCACCTCCGGGTCGCTGATGTCATCGGCCGAGGAGAATTCGACACCGTCCACACGGATCGCGGTTTTCCCGCCGATCCGGTACACCCGGATCCGTTCTTCATCCACGTCGGCCGTACGGGGCGCCCCACCGCCGACGGGCAAGGAATTCAGCATCTGCCGCAGCAACGCATTGTCCGGTTGTTGTTCCAGCATGCGCTCCAGGGCCTTGCGGAAGGCTTCGCTTTTCTCCTCCGGGGTTCGCGCCGCTTTCCCTTCCTCGGATTCCCGAACCACCTTGCCCAATTCCATCAGGATCGAAAGGCCCGGCACGGCTTTAAAGAGAAGATCTTGGGAAACAGATCTCGATCCTTCCCCTTCCGTCAGACTTCCCTGGAAAATCCGGAGTTCGGGGAGTTCCCCTTTATGCTCGCGGATCCTTTCCAAGTCCATTCCCGCCATATCCCGTACCCGCTGGGCGTTGCGCAAGGCATCCTGCGAATCTTGCTGAGTCGGCTCGTGCATATTCTCCGCACGACGGACACGGATGGTCCAGGCGATCAT
>JBJYXS010000309.1:11472-19640 GCA_046260075.1 Anaerolineales bacterium
CGGATCCAAGCGGCGGCGGTATGGAGCAGATCCCGGAGCGGGATACAGACGATCGGGAATGATCCGACCTCCGTCCGGCGGACTTCTCCCGTCAGCTTTTCGTCGATCGCGCCGAATCCGCGGGCGCATCCCGGAAAACCCGGACACTCCACCACCCCCTTGGGAGTCAGCCCCCAGCGGACGAACTGCTTTCTTCCGGCACGCTGTTCGGCGAGATGCAGGGCCACATTCGCCGGAGGATCGTTTCCCAGTATCAGTACTTCGCCCCCCGCCTTGGCCAGCATATCCACCGGTGCGAAGGGCTCGGCCGGGGTTTGAGAATCCAGTATGTCATCCGCGCCCAGACCGGCAAAGGAAAGGATCGGATGCCGCGATCGGGCCGAACCCTGCATGCGGCGGATCGCCTCCGGAAGCGGCCCGAGAAGCGGCGAGGCAGGGGTGGTGGTGCGGAAAAATTCAGCTTCGACGCTGGCGGCGCTCGCCTCCGGGTAATCCACCGCGTTATCGTCCGGCCCCTCCGCCGGGTAGACCATCGTCTGATAAGTGAACGCGGGCGCGATGACCGCGTCGCAGGCGGAAGCCAGTGCCGCTGCGAATGCGGCCACCCCGCCGCGGATGCTCTCCGGAACCAGGGAGGGGCCAATCACCAAGACCCGGCCTTCCCCTTCCAGGCCGATCCCGCGCAAAGCCAGGAGGATATCCCGGTACCCGAATGCTCCCGTACGTTTGCGGACTGCCATGCCGATACCTTCTGCGCAGGCGGTTTCGGATGAAGAATCTCCGGGACCGCCTGCGTGTTTATCCCTTCCCTAATTCGATCGACCGCCGGTAGGCCGCTTCGACGGCCCGCGCGATCGATTCCCGGAATCCATCCTGCTTAAACGAACGCAGCGCCGCTGCCGTGGTGCCGCCCGGCGAGGTGACTTGCTCGCGGAGAGCCGGCAGATCCTTGAGTGATCCGGCAGCGTACTCCGCGGATCCTTTCACGGTCTGCATCACCAGTTGCTTTGCGACCGCCGGCGGGAATCCCAACTTCACGCCCGCGTCCACCAGCGCTTCCATGAAGAGAAACACGTAGGCCGGGCCCGACCCGGAGAGAGCGGTGGCCGCGTCGAGAAACCTTTCTTCCTCGACGTATATCTCCAGCCCCAACGCGCTCAACAGGGCCTTGGCCTGCGACCGTTGGGATTCCGAGACAGACGGCGCCGCTGTCCACACCGTCATTCCCTGCCCGACCTGGGCGGGCGTATTGGGCATGGAGCGCACGACGGCCGGGTGGGCCAGCCCGTCCATGATCGTCGATAGTTTGGCCCCCGCGATGATGGAAAGCACCAGCGCTTTTTCCGGGATGCGATTCGTCAAACCCGGCAGCACCTGGTGCAGGTTCTGCGGTTTCACCGACAGTACGACCACATCCGCGTTTTCAACGGCAGCAGGATTGTCGGCGGCGAAGTCGATGCCGTATTGCTTTTTCAGCTCTTGTCCGCGTTCCCGGCGGACGTCGGCGGCGGTGATGTTCGATGGGCGGCAAAGCTTGCGTTCCAGCATTCCGCGGATGATCGCCTCGGCCATCGAACCGGCGCCGATGAATGCCACCTTCGATTGTTCAAGCATCTTTCCCTCCGCGTATTTCCCGCCGCTCCGTTTCCCAGGACCATTTCCGAATCGAGTCCATCGCATCGTACGCGGTCAGGTTCAGTTGGACCGGGGTGATCGATACAAAGCCCTTCGACACCGCCCAGAAGTCCGATCCTTCCTCCAGCACGCCCTCGGGCGGCCCGCCGCCGATCCAATAATATTTTTTGCCGCGCGGATCCATGCGGGTTACCAGTTCATCGCGGTAGACCCGCAGGCCCTGATGGGTGATCTGAATCCCGCTCAATCCCTCCTGGGGCAGGCACGGGATATTGACATTCAGCAGGATTCCCGCAGGAATCTGCTCGCGCAGGACGGTTTCCACCACCTGCGCGGTGAAGTTCGCCGCAGGAACGTACGTGCAGCCCTCCGCGGAATCTCCGACGCACAGCGAGACGGCGATCCCGGGCACGCCGCTGATGACCGCCTCCATCGCCGCCGTGACGGTTCCCGAATAGGTGAGGTCGTATCCCAGATTGGGGCCGGCGTTTATTCCGGAAACGACGATGTCCACGGCGATGGGAACCAGCCCGAGCATCGCCATGGCCACGCAATCCGAGGGAGCCCCATTGGAGACGATCGCCGGCGATCCGTCGGCCAGTTTCGCGGACCACGCCCGCAGCGGCTTGTGCAGCGTCTTTACGTGCCCGCCGGCCGACCAATTGTGCTCGGGAACGCATACCGTCACGTCGCCGATACCGCGTAAAGCCTGCACCAGAACCGGCAGACTCGGCGCATGCATGCCGTCGTCGTTGGTGATCAGAATATGTGTCATTTCAGCGCAGCGCCTTTCGTTGAGGATTCCGGGCCGGCAAGCGGCTTGATCATCCGGTGGAAACCGGTATATTGTACGCCCGGAGCACGCAATTTTGTCTCATACCGCAAATCCTCGCGGTACCCTGAACGGCGGTAGAAACGAAGCGCGTCCGTGTTGTGCAGCATCACCGAGAGCGAGCAGATGGGGAAGCCCGCCTCACGCGCCTGACGCTCGGCGTCCGCCAGGAGCATGCGTCCGATTCCGCGGTTGCGGTGCGCCGGATCGACCGCCAACGTGTCAACATACCATTCATTCGGTTTGGCATCGGGTTCGAACGCCAGGGGGAGGCTTCTCCGCGCCACGCCCAGCGCAGTCCGCCATCCCAGCCGTCTTGCGCAGGCCAACAACAGACCGACTCCCGCTTTCCCCAATTCCGCCGACGGCATAGCCTGCACGATTCCAACGACCGCTTTCCCCTCGACCGCCAGCGTGGAGAATTCATAGGAGAAAAGATGTTCTTTCTCCCGGAACAGGAGCGAGAAGATCCGCGTGGTGCCCTCGCGCCCCGTTTGCTTGAATACGTAATCTCCCAGCGAAAGCGCCGTTTCGTAGATCAGAGCCGCCGCCGGACCGGCATCATCCGGCGTTGCGGATCGCAGACCGATTTGCGAACTGGCTTTCGAAATCATAGGGGAATTGTATCCCAAGCTGCGGAACAACGACCGCTAACCGCACAAGATTCCCACGCCCCCGTTGTCAATTTTGTGGTTAAGAACCCCCATTGCCATGAGACATAAACGACAGTACACTGCCGGGCGAGGAAACCCAGAAGATGCCTTCTTCCGTCCGCGACCGAATCCACAATCCTCAAGAAGGTGAAACGCCGCGCCCCAAACGGCGGCCGGAATGGATCCGCCTGACCAAACCGGACGAAGAGCGGGTGCGGGCGCTGCGGTTGTTGATGCGTTCCGCCGGGCTGCACACCGTGTGCCAGGAGGCGATGTGCCCCAACCTCGGCGAGTGCTGGAGCCGCGGGACGGCCGTCTTCCTGCTGCTGGGCGACGTCTGCACCCGTTCCTGCAAATTCTGCGATATCAAACACGGCCGCCCCGCCCCGCTCGATCCCGGCGAACCCGCGCGAATCGCCCAAGCCGCCGCGAAGATGAGTCTGCGCCACGTGGTGGTCACCTCGGTCAACCGCGACGATCTTCCCGACGGCGGGGCGGCGGCCTTTGCCGAGACGGTCCGCGCCCTGCGCGCAACTTTGCCCGCCGCCACGGTCGAAGTCCTGATCCCGGATTTCAAGGGCGACGATACCCCGCTGCGCACCGTGCTGGCGGAGCACCCCGAGATCCTCAACCACAATGTCGAGACGGTTCCGCGCCTATTCCGCAAGGTGCAGCCGCAAAACCGCTATGCCTGGTCGCAGTCCGTGCTCCAGGGCGCCAAGCGGATCGATCCCGCGCAACGGACGAAATCCGGATTAATGGTGGGCCTGGGGGAAACACACGAGGAGATCGTTCAGGTGATGCGCGACCTTCGCGATTGGGGGGTGGACATCCTGACCATCGGTCAATACCTGCAGCCTTCCCGCCGCCACCTGCCGGTCGAGCGGTACTGGACCCCCAAGGCTTTCGAGGAGTGGAAGCGGATCGGCCGGGATGAATTGGGGTTCGGCTGGGTCGAATCCGCCCCGCTGGTCCGATCCTCCTACCGGGCCGGCGAGCAGGCGTCCGCCGTACTTCGATAGTCCGTTATCTCTTCTCCTGCGCCGGGCATCACCTCTCTTGCCGGCGAATCACCCACACCACCGCGGCGAAAACCGCCGCTGCGCCGCCGGCCAGGATCGCCAACTGCGCCGCCGCCTCGGCGGGCGTTGTCCGTCCGGAGAGGGATTCTTCAAGCAGATTGGCCAGATAATACGTCGGCACGGCCCGCACGAAGGCGTCGATGGCCGCCGGCAGCCGGATCACGCCGAGCATGCTTGGTGCCAGCAGGACCAAGATGATGATGGGAGACCAGGTATTGATTTGCATGGTGGTATGCAGCAGGCTCCCCTCCAGGAGACCGATCATCACCAGAAACAACGCGCCCAGGAAAAGCGCCACGATAGTTGCCGGCCAGTCGCCCGATCCGCCTCCGTTCAGTGCAAGTAATACTCCCGCGCTCAGGCCGGCGTACGCCATCCCGGTGAGAGCCTTTCCGGCGGCAATCTCCGCCGGTGCGGCCGGTGAGACGAGCAGGAATTCCATGGTGTGCTTTTCCTTCTCCTCAACCAGTAAAAGAGGAACCACGAGCGTTCCGGTCATGGTCAACGACATCATCAGGAACATGACCAGCAGGTATGATTCTATTCGGAATTCATCCTCACGGACGGCTCCCCCTTCGGCTTCTTCGATCGGAGAGAGGGAATCCTTCCAGACAACATCGGCCGGCGTCGAATCCTCGCCCAGCGCCCAGATCTGCTGATAGACGATTTCCCGGACCATCATCTGTTCCGAGCCGCCCCTGCCGCGGTTCATGTAGACGGTCAGTTCGGGCCGGTTTCCCGCATCCATGGCAGCGTCGAAATCCGGCGGAACGAGGATTCCCGCAGAGGCATCCTCCCCGACCTCTTCCCGAAGCCCTTCCTCGGAATCCACTTCCACCAGATTCAGATCAGGGATCTCCCGCAACCCGGCGGTGATCCGCGACGATCCGGGATCGTACACTGCCACCCGCAGCATTTCGACGCCCGTGCTGCCGCCGAATACCAGCCGGAACACGACCGACATTCCGACAGGAAGGATCATGCTCAGGAACAGATAGCGGTTCCTGACCGCATCTACAATGTCCTTCCGGGCGATCGTCAGGATGGTCCGTAGGTTCATTCGCTTAATCCTTTTCCGGTCAGCCGGAGGAAAACCTCCTCCAAAGTGGCCTCGGCCGAATGTACGGTGAGGATCTGCCCGCGGGACGCCCACTCTCCAAGCTTGCGCCCATCGTCCGAATCATCGAGCCGGATCGTGCGGCTTTCTCCATTCTTCATTTCGGCCCGAACCTCCGGGCGCCCGTGGGCCGCCTTCAGGTTTCGCGGTGTGTCCATTGCGACTATCCGGCCTTCGTCGAGGAATGCCAGCCGTTCGCAAAGCCTGTCCGCCTCTTCCATATAATGGGTCGTCAGCAGGATCGTCACTCCCCGGCCGGCCAATTCTCGGACCAAGTTGCGGATCCGGCGGGCGGCGGTTGGGTCCAACCCCTTGGTAGGTTCATCGAGGAAAAGGACCTTCGGTCGATGAAGCAGGGCGCGGGCGATCAGCAATCGTTGCTTCATCCCGTTGGAATAGCTGCGGATCGGATCCGCGGCACGGTCCGTCAGCCCCACCCTCTCCAGCATCTCCCCCGTTCTCCCTCCTTCGCATTGGAAGAGTCGGGCGGCGAATTCCAGATTCTCACGGCCGGACATCCGCTCGTACAGGTTCTGGTATTCGAAGACCACGCCGATCCGCGTCCTGAGCGCCCGCCGTTCCCGCACCACGTCGCATCCCGCGACCTGCGCCTTCCCGGAGGTCGGAATCAACTGCCCGGTCAGCATCCGGATCGTGGTGGTTTTTCCGGCCCCGTTCGGGCCGAGCAGCCCGAACACCTCACCCTCTTCGACCGAGAAGGATAGGTTTTGGACCGCGAGCCGATCCTTGAAAGAGCGGGATAGATCGGTTGCGTTAATGGCTCTCATTCCGGATCCTTCTCCTTCCATTCCTTGGCCTGGTTACTCAAATGGTCCAGCTTCCGCCAATGTTCGCGCACGGCTTTCCGCCCCCGTTCGGAAATCTCGATCCGCGTATTCGGCCGTTTGTCGACGAACTGCTTTTCCACCCGCACCAAACCTGATTCCTCCAGCTTGGAAATATGACTTGACAGATTCCCCCCGCTCAGCCCGGTCAGCCGCTGCAGGAACAGGAAATCCGCCGCCTTGCAGGAGGCCAGCGCGGTCAGGATCGCAAGCCGCGCCGGCTCATGGATAAGCCGGTCCAGCCCGGCCAGTTCCTCAAACGGGTTGTCCACGCTCTGCCTCCAATGCACCCGAAAGTGATCGCGCCAGGAACCGGTGCCCCGCCATGCTGTACAGGAGGATGAGGATTCCATCTATGGCGAACACCAGGAAAAGGACGGATCGGAATCCCAGCAATGCCGCGGGGCCATCGCCTAACAATGGAAGGAATGCCGAAAGAATGATGCCTCCCGCACACGCCCATCCGGCCGGGAAGATTCCTAGGTTCTTCACTCCCGCCCGCCGGCAGTTACGGATGTAATCCAACAGAACCACCGATCCGAACAATAATGCGTACATCGAAACCGGAAACTGGGCCGCCTTGCCCGCCATCAACGCACGGAGGGTTCCGTCATCCAGCCGCAATGCCCCTATGACCACCGCCAGGATAAGTACAGCAAAAACCACATCCTTCATCGGCGTACGGCCCGCCGGCTCCACTCGGCCGTAGGTCCTGCGGTAATACCGGCCGATCAACAGGTACCCCGCAACCACTACGCCAAACCCGATAACGATCGGGAGGAGATTTCTCGTCCGGCCTGTTTGGGCGTTCATCCATAAGGCGCTCAGGAAGAGAACCGCACCTGCGGGGACAGTCTTCCATCCCTGCAAACCGGAAAAATTCGCCGTAATGAACCGTGCGTTATCGAAATTCATCATTAATCCTCCCCGATCACCGGATTGTGCATTTACAGAAGCCCTGTTGTATATCGAGGAAGGCATCCGTAAACGAAATTGGAGGATACCCGTTATTCCTTTTCACCATCTCCATCCAAGAACCGCACCAGGTAAAAATGGCCCGCCGCACCGTACACCATGGTAATCACCCCGCATACGGCATATACCAGGAGGAGGGCAGACCGGAACCCGAACGCGCCCAGTGCCGATTCCCCCAGGAGCGGAAGGAAGGCCGACGCCGCCATCAGCGTGATGGACAGCCAGCCGGCCGGAAACAGGACCGCCGTCCGCGACCCGGCCAACCGGATCATGCGGAGGTAATCCACCAGCAATCCCAGGGCGAAGATCAATGCGAATACCGATACCGGGATCCATTGCCGCATATCCACGATGAATGCTCCGACGGCGAGAACGGCAAAACCGGCCGCCAGAATCCATTCCATCCCATGCGCGTGCCCGGCCGGCTCCACGCTTCCGTAGGTTTTCCGGTAATACCGGTCGATCAGGATATACAACACTACGGCCGCAAAAAACGCCGTTAAAGGCAATCCGAAATTCTCCGGACGATCCGTTTGGGCGTTGACCCATAGGACCGTCAGGAAGAGCAGCAAACCCGAGGGAACGGCCTTCAATCCCTGCAGGCGGGAATAGTTGACCGTCAGGAAACGGATTTTTTCCAGATCGGGCATTCTTTTCTCCATAACACCAATGAGTTTGTATTGCAAACTAATTTTAAGTATAAATACTATCGGCGGTTTTGTCAACCGTCGGCGCCGCGGCCGGCCCGCCGCCGGTCTGCATTGATTTCACTCTGAGAAGTTTACTTTGGAGAAATTTTGTGTTCCTACGATTCCTTCAACGCATACACCGAAAGATCGTCGAAACCTACCGAAAGGTTTTCGCTCTTTTCGGTCCGGGCGAAAAAGCCCAGTCCGCCGGTCGGGCTCATCGGGTCATGGCCGGCGAATACTTCCACCCCGCCGACGAAAAAGGTGAAGATATTCCCCCGGAGAAGGATGCCGATCCGGTTTTCCGCGGGCGCCCCCGGCAGCAGGCCGAGCGTGTCTC
>JBJYXS010000310.1:0-10873 GCA_046260075.1 Anaerolineales bacterium
GGGCTTGCCGCGATAGGAGCATAGGATTGCGTCTTCCTGGTCCGACATCCCAGCGCCGGCGCCGGATGCGGAGGACGCTTTCCGGTCCGCGACGGAGCCGGTGCCCGAGGTGGGATGGCCGGGTTTGATCCGCCGGATAATGTGCGGCAGGCCAATGGCGGTGGACTTCGGCTTATCAATAACGGGCTGTTGGTATTCCTATATTCCTTCCCGTGAATCCTGAAAAATCCCGTCCATCCCGTCCGTTTACACGCTGTCCCTTCCCGGGGCGTACACGCGGATCGCGGCTTCGCCGTTGACCGGGCACTTGTATTCGCAGTTTCCGCAGCCGATGCACCGTGTCCGGTCCACCACCGGAGCGCCGCCGGCGAACTCCGAATAATCCACGGTGATCGCTTTTTCGGGCAGTGGGCACATTTCCTCGCACACCAGGCACGGCAGATGGTCGGCCCAGGCGATGCAGCGGTTCCGGTCGACGTAGGCGGCGCCCATGACCCGGCTCTGCTTCTCCGCAAGCGTTAATTTGGGGATCGCCTCGACCGGGCACACCTGCCCGCAGGCGTTGCAGGAGTATTGGCAGAAACCGGCCCGCGGGATCAGCACCGGAGTCCAGAATCCCTCCACGCCGGCTTGGGCGACGGACGGATGCAGGGCCCCGGTCGGACACACGCGGACGCATTCCCCGCAGCGGATGCATTTGGAAAGCAGGTCGTTTTCCGCGGCTCCCGGCGGCCGGATGAGATGCGGCAGATCGCGCCGCAGATACTGGTCGGTGCGCAGGAGCGCGACGCCGCCGACGGCCGCCCCGATCGCCGCCAATACCTGTCGGCGGCCGGGATCGTAGGCGTTCCCCGGCGCCGCTTTCCAGTGGGCGGTGAAGGATTGGGCGGCGTGCGGACAGGATGCGACGCATTCCAGGCACATCGTGCACTCGGCGGGATCGCTGGCGTTGCCGTTCTCCGGCCGAATCGTCCCGGTCGGGCAGACCCGGGAGCAAGCCCCGCAGTCGGTGCAGGCCGACGGGCTGACTTCGCGGCGGAAGACGGCGGCCTTGGAAAGCAGACCCAGCAGCGATCCGAGCGGGCAAAGGTAGCGGCACCAGAAGCGCGGCGCCAGCGCGTTCAGGGCCACGATCCCGGCAAGGAAGGCGGCGATCAACAACCCGCCCGCGGTGAAGGCCGGATCGGCCGGAAGGAGTGCCGGGCGGAGCAGCCGGTCGAACTCCGAAACCGGGGCGCGCAGGGAGGGGATTCGATATAAAGCGATTTCCGCAGCCCAGACGATCCGGTCGACCGCCGGATACAACGCCTCTGTCAGCGAGCGGATCATGATCGTGACGGGGTCGAGGAACATCAGCCACAGGCTGCCCAGCAGTGCCGAAGTCAGAATCACGACCAACAATATATGTTTGATCCCGCGCAGGGATTCCGGCAGGGAAGGCTGACGGTTCTTCCAGCGGCGCGGGTGGAAGAGATCGAGCACGGTGCCCAGCGGGCACAGCCATCCGCACCAAACCCGGCCCGCCAGAACCGTCAGAACAACGGTGAACAGGGCCAGAGCCGTGCCGGCCACGAAGGTTTTGGAGGCTAACAACCCGCCGAGCATCGCCAGCGGATCGAGGCGCAGGAAAAGGGCGGCGGCTTGCGGCGGTACTCCGTTGCGCGTGGTGCCGATGAACAGGCACAGAAAGAGCATCAGCGTGGCCGCCTGCACGGCGCCGCGGACGGTCCGCCAATAGCGGTCCTTCCAGCCTGATCGTTTGCGCGTGTTCTCAATCAACGGATATCTCCTCGACGGCGAGATTGCCCAGGTCGCTTCGGCCGATCCCGCTCTCGGCTCCGATTTTCACATACCCCAGCCGTTCCGGATCCTCCCAGCCGAACAGCGTGGCGGCGTAAGCGTCCGCGGCGACCGGATCGTGGGTGGCGATTACGGCATCCAACCGCTGCACGTCGTCCAGGTTTCCGCCCGTGGGCCCGTTAGCCTTAAGGATCCGCACGGCGTCCACGATCGTCAGCGTGGGAAGGAGGAATTGATTCAAATCGACGAGGTTTTGGTTCAGGGCGGCGTGCAATACCGGGCGGTCGCGGACCGTTCCCAGCAGGTTCTTCATCCCGATGGTGAGCTGGGCCAGGCTGTGATGCTTCAGAATCGGCACGTTGATCAGCACGTCCGCGCCGAGGACGCCGTCGTGGAAGTGCGCCTGCTTCAATTGACGGCCGGCCGGCATGTCGGCGGCGAGGAATTTCATCGCCGCGGGGTACTCCATCTCGCCGCCGGCGGCTTCCGCCTGTTCGGCGATCCCGCTGTCGGCGAAGGCCTGCTCGGCCGTTCCGCCGAACGGGTAATCGTAGACGCGCACCCGATCCGCGCCGGCTTCCCGGCACATCCGCACGACCGCCGCGACAACCCATGGATTGGTCGTCGCGGCGTACTCGTACGAGCGGCCGGCCGTGCAGGCGTTCGGCTTGACCAGTACGTCGGATCCCTTGGGGACGAAACGTTCCATCCCGCCGATTGCCGCCACCGCACGGCGGACGAGTTCCTCCGGATCGTCGCCTCCCCGCGCCACCGACAGGTAGGCGGTGCCCGGATCGGGCGCCGGGGGAGACAGGCGGGTGACCCCGCCGGAGGCGGAGGAGGATTCTCCGCAGGCGGCCAGCAGGGGAGAACCGGCTGCCGCGCCCGCACCGAGCGCCGCCCAGCGCAGGAAGTCACGTCGTGAAAGAGGCATTAGTCACCTGGAATTCCTTTCATCCGGCCGCGGAGCCGGATTCACCTTTATCCACCCGCTCGTCGAAGGGGTAAACCGGTTTTTCGTATTGTACCTTCTGTCGGTTTTCCCGCGGGGTTCCGTCGCCGGCGGCATGCGATGGCTTGCTCCGGCGGATCCGTTGGGCGGTCGCGCCAAGGAGGACGGTCAATCCCCGACGGTGATCTCTTCAATGGCCAGATTTTCGAGGTCGCTGCGGCCCAGGCCGATCTCGGCGCCGATGCGCACGTACCCGAGCTTGTCGGGGGACGACCAGCCGAACAGCCGGGTGGCGGCATAGGCATCCGCGGCGACGATGTCGGCCGAGGCGATGACCGTGTCCATCTTGCGCACGTCCCCCAGGCTGCCGCCGAGCGGTCCGCCGGCCAGGAGGATCCGCACCGCATCGATGACGGTCAGGGCGGGGCGGATGAACGCCGACAGTTCCGCCAGTTGGCGATGCACGTTGGCGTGGATGGCCGGTCGGTTCTGGACGACGCCCATCAGGTTTTTCATGGCAAGCGTTAATCCGGTCAGGCCGTGATGTTTGGCGATCGGGACATCGATGACCACATCAGCCTTGAGGATATCCCGGTAAACCTTGGCTTGCAGGAAGCTGACCGTGCCCTGCGGCTGCACCGCCGTGAATTTTTCCGCCGAAACCACTTCCATTTCCCCGCCGGCTGCTTGTACCTGTTCGGCGATCCCGCTGGTCTGGTAGGCATTGTAGCTTGTCCCATCGAAGGGATAGTCGTAGACGGCCACCCGTCCCGCGCCTGCCTCGCGGCACATCTTCACCAACGCACCGACCACCCACGGATTGGTCGTCGCGGCGAATGTATAGGCGCGATTGGCGGTGCAGATGTTGGGCTTGATGATCACGTTGGCGCCCTGCGGAACGAAGCGGCCGATCCCGCCGATCGCTCCCACCGCCCGCCGGACAAGTTCCTCCGGATCGTCGCCTCCCCGCGCGACGGCCAGGTACGCCGGTTCCGCCGTCGCAGTCGGCGGAATGTCGGTCGGGGCGGGCGTTTCGGAAGGCGACGGCGTCCCGGTCTGCGCGGAGGCGCCGGCGATGGCTTTCACCCCGGAAACCTCCGGGATCGATGGCCCGAAGGGCGTGTTGGTGGGCGTGCCGGGTTCTTCCGCCGGCCGTATGCCGCATGCCTGGAGCAACGGCACAACGGCCGACGCTCCGGCGCTTTGGAGCAGAAGCCGAAGGAATTCCCTGCGGGTGATTTTCTTCATAACCACGCTCCGCTGCCTTCGCATCCCGGCCGTCGAACCGGGGAAGACTCCCAATTTCCCGATCCGCACCTTATTACTGGAAAGGAGAAGGGGGATCGTGATGAAAACCGGCTGATGTTGGTTCTTCCTCCCTTATTCTCGCTGGTCCATTTCCTTCCCCGAAATGAGAATATTCTCCTGATTGGGTGGTGTATTGTGGAATAACAACATGAATTTTGTGGCGGAAAAATTAAAGGCTAAGGTCTATAATGGATATATTATACCTTATATAACCAATTTCTTCAATTGTTCGGCGGCGAATTCCGGGGTGATATCACGCTGCGGCTGGGCCATCATTTCGTAACCCACCATGAATTTCCGGATGGACGCCGAACGCAGCAGCGGCGGGTAGAAGTGGATATGGAGGTGCCATTCGGGATGATCGTCGCCGTCCGTCGGACGCTGATGGATCCCCATGCTGTAAGGGAACGGCGCGTTGAACACCCGGTTATAGGCGCGGATCAACCGCGGCAGGATGTCGGCCAGGTCGTCGCGTTCGGGCTCGGTCAGGTCGGGCAGCGCGCCGCGGTGCATTCGGGGAAGGATCATCGTCTCGAACGGCCAGACCGCCCAGAAAGGGACCAACGCGGTAAAGGAGTTGTTCTTGCACACGATCCGTTGCCGGCGCTCTTCTTCCAACGCCAGATAATCGCACAGCAGGCAGGATCCGCGGGCCTTCCGGTGTTCCGCCTGGTGAACCGTTTCCTTATGCGGCTCGTTGGGAACGTGCTCGTTGGCCCAGATCTGCCCGTGCGGGTGGGGGTTGCTGGCGCCCATCATCGCGCCTCTGTTTTCGAAAATCTGCACATATCGGATCCAGGACAAGGCTGCGAGTTCGGCGTACTGATCCGTCCAGGCGTCCACCACCCGGCGGATTGCATGTGGCTCCATATTGCCCAGGATCAGATCGTGGCGGGGGGAGTAACACAGCACGCGGCAAACGCCCCGTTCCGATTCCGCGCGCAGCGGCGGGACGGCGTTTGCTTCGTCCGGCGCAGCGTCGGGAAGCAGCGCCGCAAAATCGTTATCGAAGACGAAGACATCCGTGTACTTGGGATTGCGCGCTCCGCCCGCCCGTCCGTTCCCCGGGCAGAGGTAGCAGTCCGGATCGTAGGGCGGCTGGGCGGCGGTCGGCGCGGAGTCGACCATCCCTTGCCAGGGGCGTTTGGTGCGCTGCGGGGATACCAGGACGTACTCCCCCGTGAGGGGGTTCAACCTGCGGTGCGGCATTTCCATCAGGCGTTTCATGATACCTCGCTCAGCGGCAGATGAGCATCGGCAGACGGCTCCGGCGCAGGACTTCATCCACTTGGCTGCCCAGGACCACTCCCAGCACCGGATGCCTTCCGTATCCGCCCAGGATCAGCAAGTGGCTGTCGGTTTCCTCGGCGGCGTCCAGGATGGCGCCGGCGACGGAGCCTGCGCGAAGCAGCTGCCGGGCCCGCACGCCGCGGGTGTGCAGGTACTCATCGGCTTCCTCCAGCATGTCTTCGGCGTCGACGCCCGGCCCTTCCACCGAGAGGACCGTCAGCGGAATGTTCCAGCGCGCCGAGAGGTAGGCGGCCACGAACAGGGCTTCCCGGGCTTTGGCCGAACCGTCATAGGCGATCAGCGCACTGTCGAGCGGAGTCGGATTCCCCGGCACGGCCAGGATCGGCCGGGCGCATTGACGGATCAGGGCGCTGAAGCCCGTGCCCAGCCGCGGGAACGGCTGGTCGGCGGGAGGGTGCGAGAGGGTCAGGATGACGATGTCCGCCAGCAGGGCGCGGTCGCAGATGACCTTGGTCACGTCGCCGCGTTCCACCGCCAGTCCGCCGGCAAAGCCCGCTGCTTCGCACCGCCGCGAGAATTCGACCCGCAGGGATTGGAGCCGGTCGTCCGCTGCTTCTCCGTCTGCAGGCAGGATGTGCAGCCCGTGAATGCGGGCGCATTCGCGGCGGGCGAATTGGATCGCCTGATCGAGGGCCGTCCAGCCGTCCGCTTCGCCGTTAATAGGGACCAGGATCTCGTCGAACAAACACTCCGCATCCCGGCTTGCCTTCGATTCCCGCCAGGCGCCGGGCGGCGGGCCGCTTTCCAGGGCGTCCGGGACGACCGCGTCGGCGATGGTTTTTCCGATCCGCGCCGCCACGCGCCCGGCCCGGGTTCCGAATTTGCCGGCCAGATCCTCGGCGGCGGCCTGCGGCGAGATGAACTCGCCCCATCCCTGCTGCAGCTCGGAACGGTGTTCGGACACCCACAGATACAGGTCCGCTTCCGTGCGGCCGGGGAATTCCCTGAGGATGTTGCGTTCACGGATCGCCTCGACGACCGGCCGGTAGATCGTGTCGTACCAGTGAATGGCGGCCTCGTCGACCGGCACGTCCCGATGCTCCGCCTGCCCCATGAAGTACCGGTGCACCTGGATGTGTTCAAGCAGTTTAGCGTACATGCCCGCGACGGTCACTTCCAAATCGGCGTCCGGGCGCGTTTTGTTCAGCTGCGTCGTCTCAAGGAACGAGACGAATTCCTGTTTGCGGATCAGATCGTCCGGATCGGATTCCGGCGACAGCGGAATGTCGGTGTGGATTTCGTTGACATACGCCTCGATGGTTTCCGCTCCGAGCTGGCGGGCGACGCTCACGCGGTGGTGCCCGTCCTGGACGAAGTAGGCGTCGCCGATCTTGATCACCTGGATCGGCGGAAGCCCGCTTCCCGCCGGGTCGGTCACCAGGGACATGACCCGCGCCCAGCGCTCTTCATCGCTTGGGTTCTTGGGCAGAAAGGTGCGGGAAAAATCCGAATAGCGTCCGACGCTGCCGACGATCGAATCGAGCGGAATATTCCGCACCCCGCGATCCACTCCGCTGCCGACGGCGTGCAGTTTCTCCCGCACATCTTCGAAGGAAAGCAGATCGGCCGATTTTCCCGTGAATCGGCTGAGGATCTCCTGGAGCGAAGCCCGCTGGCGGGCGCGCCGGAAATCATCCCTGGCCAGGGTGAATCCCAGGTTGTTGTCGGATGGTTCCTGCGCCAAAGCCCTACCCTCCTGTGGAAATTATCCCATAGCGCATCCGTTTTTTCGTCAAGGAGTTCACAGCGAATCCCATTTATTGAAGGAATAATGATTGACGCTGTCTATCCCCTATGGTAGACTCCGCGCCGAATTTTAGCCCGTACTCTCCGCAAACACAAATCCCCGTCAGTGACGGATCGAAGGCACGGCAAGCCGTGCTTGCCGGAGCACGGTGCGATTTTGCAGCCTGGGAGGCAAGATGGAACGGAATATCGTAGTCGCAGAGGCCACCGAGCGGTTCATCGAGGACTATCCGGTGGAGATCGTCGAACGGAAGGGGATTGGCCACCCGGATTCGTTGTGCGACGGAATCGCGGAACGCATCTCGGTGGAATACACCCGCTGGTGCCAGGAAAACCTCGATACGGTGCTGCATCATAATTTCGACAAGGTCCAGCTGGTCGCGGGCGAAGTGGCGGTGGGGTTCGGCAAGGGCGACTTGCTGCGGCCCATTCGCATCCAGATCGCCGGACGCGGCACCCCGGAATACAAGGGCCGGATGATCCCCATGGATGCCATTGCCATCCGGGCCGCCAAACAGCATGTCCGTGAAACGATGAAATACCTGGATCCCGACCAGCATATGGTCGTCGATTGCTATGCCGGAGCGGGAGCGACGGAATTGGCCCACACAGTGAATCATGTCCGCGCCAACGATACGTCCTTCGGATGCGCGCACTGGCCGCGATCCCAGGTGGAAAACGCCGTATTCGAATCCGCCCAATACATCAATTATGAATTGATCAATAAATTCCCCATCGGGGAGGATGTGAAAGTCATGGGAATGCGCAAGGGGGATTCGATTGTCCTGACCTGCGCGGTCCCGTTCATATCCACAAAGGTAAAGGATATGGCGGAATACACCGAGGCGCGCAAGGGCGTGCACGATTCCGTTCAGGCGTACGCGGAGAAGCTCGCGCCCGGACGCACTCTGACCGTCGATGTCAACACCGCCGATGACGACGCCGCCGGAGAGGTGTATTTGACCATGACCGGCACTTCGGCGGAATGCGGCGACGACGGTTCCGTAGGCCGCGGCAACCGGGTGACGGGTTTGATCACTCCCTTCCGTACCGCGTCCTTGGAGGCGGCGGCGGGAAAAAACCCGATCTCACACGTCGGGAAACTCTACAATGTGCTGTCCTTCCTGGCCGCTCAGGAGATCATCCGCGATGTACCCGAAGTCCGCGAGGTGAGCGTATACATCCTTTCCCAAATCGGCCATCCGATCGACCAGCCGCTGATCGCCACCGCCAGCATCAAGCCGGCCAAAGGCTCCATTACTAAGACGGTGGAAGAAAAGGTCTGCAAGGTGTTGGACCAACGACTGGAAAAGGTCCATGAAATCCGGGACCTGATGGCGGATCAAAAACTGAGCCTGTACTAAAAGCAAAAACCCACAAGCGAAAGCTTGTGGGTTTTTTTTCCTCCGCTGCGGAAAAGACGCCCGGCGGGTTCATTCCGGATCCGCCGCCGTCGGGGAATCGCCGTTTCGTTCCGCTGCGAACAACGTCCGCAGTGCCTCCAGGCTGTTTTTTTCACAAATCGCCGTAACCACGTCGTTTTCCTTCAGGACGTTGTCGCCGCGCGGAATAACCAGATCCCGCCCGCGGCGGATGGAAACCAGGACCGCATTCCGGGGAAGGTTTAATTCGGAGATCCGTTTTCCCAACACCTCCGTCCGGGGACGGATGGTGAAGTTGAAGAAACCGGCGGCGGCGTGTCCGATTTTCCGAACGACTTCCGAGCGGTTGCGCATTTCTTCCCGCCGCGTGACCCCCACTTCATAGGCCCGGACGATATCGTTCCGGCGCACAACTCCCAGCAGGCGGCGCGGATTGTCGGCCGCCACCACCGGCAGCCGGGAGAGATCGCGGGGGGCCATGCGCTGCAGCGCCCTTCCCACCGAATCGTCGGGCGATATCGTGACCAGATCGGTGGAGGCGATCTCGCCCGCCGTCGTCGATTCCGCCCCGTCCGGCGACCGCTCGATCAGGTTGCGGTAATCCTCGAGTGAGACCACGCCAAACAGCATACCGTCCGGATCCACCACCGGGAATCCGTGCCGTCCGGTGCGGATGAATTCCCCCGCCAGACGGCTGACGGGCATGGCGATCGGAACCGTAATGGGATCCCGGAGCATCACTTCCTCAACGCGCACGGCTTCCATCACGTCCACGTCTTTGCCGCGGCGGAGGTGGATCCCGCGCCGGGCCAGTTTGAGGGTGTAGATGGATTCGGGGTGCATCCGTTCCGCGACGATCAGGCTGATGATCACTCCGGCCATCAGCGGGACGATCATCCGGTAGTCGTTGGTCATTTCGAAGACGATCACGATCGCGGTGAAGGGGGCGCGGGCGGAGCCGGCGAATACGGCCGCCATCCCCACCACGGCGAAGGCGCCCGCACCGGCGGTCATCCCCGGAGCCAGGCGGTCCACCACCAGGCCGAACGCGCCGCCCAGCACCGCTCCGGTGAACAGGGAAGGCGCAAACACCCCGCCCGAGTTGCCGGAGCCGAGGGTCAGCGATGTGGCCAGCGGCTTGAGCAGCGCGAGCGCCAGCAGCGCCCAAAATCCCAGCTGTGCGGTCAGGGATTGTTCAATGACGGAAAATCCCGCCCCGAAAATATGCGGCAGTTCGGCGGAGGAGACCGCGCCGACGGCCGGCAGGCCCAGCGGGCCGAGCAGGAGCGGATAGGCGAGCGCCAGCAGTCCAAGCAGCAATCCGCCGGCGGCGGGCTTCAACGGCTCGGGGAAGCGCCACCCGTCGAACCGGTCCTCGAACCAATGCAGCAGGCGGATGAAACCGACCGCGCACAGCGCCGAAAGGATTCCCAACAGGGCGTAGAGCAGGATCTCGCCCGGCGACTGCACGCCGTAATTGGGGATGGCGAAGGCCGGCCGTTCACCCAGGAAAACCCGCCCGATCGTGGCCGCCGTCACGGCGGAAATCACCACGTTGCCCAGGTCGCCCAGGTGCAGCTCGCCGAGGATGATTTCCATGGCGAAGAGCACGCCGGCGATCGGCGCGTTGAAGGTGGCGGCGATACCGGCTGCCGCTCCGCAGGCCACGAGGTTGCGGATCCGGTTCTCGCCCAGCTTCAGCCACTGCCCGAGGGCGGAACCGAGCGCCGCGCCCGCCTGCACGATCGGCCCCTCGCGCCCGGCGGATCCGCCGCTGCCGATGCAGAAAGCGGAGGCCGCGATTTTCGCGATCACCACCCGCGGCCGGATCCGTCCCCCGCGCAGGGCGATCGCTTGCATGACCTCCGGTACGCCGTGCCCCTTGGCTTCCTTGGCGAAAAAAGCGATGATCGGGCCGGCCACCAGCCCGCCCAGCAGGGGCGCCGCCGCCAGCCAGCCGATGCCGAGGAAGTGGAATCCGTCCGCACCGGCGTCGAAAAAGAGGGACTGGACCGCCGCGATCAACCCGATGAACAGCACGGCGCCCAATCCAGTGCCCGCGCCGACGGCGACGGCCGTGCCGATCAGGATGGCCGTTTCCGACGGGCGAAGACGGTCCAATATGTGGCCGATAAATGCAGTGGTTTTTTCCATGAGAGAACGATCCTGCCTGTGAAAATCGCGGCCCGGTTATACCACATCGCCTTCTGCGGGCCGGGGGGACGGGAATTCGGTGTGCGCGCGGTGCAAGAAAGAGCGGCGGGGCGCTTCAGAGGAATACCGAGCGGTTGTTCATGAACTCGTGGTAGATCTTGAAGTAATCGGTCTGTTCGTATTCGACCTCGCCGATGGTGGAATCCCGGAAGGAATAGAT
>JBJYXS010000311.1:0-2225 GCA_046260075.1 Anaerolineales bacterium
TCGGCGATGCCGCAGATGCGGTGTTCCTTTGCGGCACCGATTTCGGCACCCAGCGGTCGACGGTCATTTCCCCGCAGACTTTCGACGAGTTGTACGCGCCGTATTACAGGCGGCTCAACGGCTGGATCCACGGCCACACCGCCTGGAAGACCTTCAAGCACTCCTGCGGGGCGGTGGAGGCGCTGTTGCCGCGCTTCATCGAAGCGGGATTCGATATCATCAATCCCGTGCAATGTTCGGCCGCCGGGATGGACCCCGCCCGGTTGAAGGAACGCTACGGCGGACGATTGGTGTTTTGGGGGGGCGGGGTGGACGTCCGCGGCGTCCTGGAATCCGGCACGCCGGCTGAGGTGCGGGCCCGGGTGCTGGAACGGTGCGGTGTTTTTTCCGCCGGGGGCGGATTCGTGTTCGCCGCCGACGACAATCTGCCGGCCGGCACGCCGGTGGAAAACATCGTCGCCGTGTTCGATGCCGTCAGGGAATTCAACGGGCAATCGTAGATAATCTGTTCCATATGACCGGCCCCTGTTCCCCGCAAGCGGCCCGCCGGGTTCGCGGCGGGGGATGGGCGCCGCCAAAGGAGGATGAGCATGCCGACCGATTCGGCCCAAAGGGCTCTCGCGATCCTGCGCGACGGCGGACAGTACCAGTGGTACGTGATCACGCTGTTCGCCTTCGTCGTCTATGTGTATGCCGTGGAGGTGGAGCGGAAGCACTGGGATCTGATCTGCGCCGGACTGGCGTTTTGGGGGATGGACTGGTTCAACGAGATCTGGAATTCGCTGGTGTTCCACTTCACCGGCCACGCGCCGGTGTGGGGCGCGCCGGGCCAGACCGCCTACCTGATCCTGATCGGGCTGAACATCGAAATCTGCTTCATGTTCGCCGTGGCGGGAGTGACCTTCGGCAAGATGCTGCCGGCGGACAAGAAGATGAAGATCCTGGGGATTCCCAACCGGCTGCTGATCGCCGTGGGCGGATCCATCTTTTGCGTGTTCGTGGAGGTGCTGCTGAATGCGGTCGGAGCGCTCACCTGGGATTACGCCTGGTGGAACGCCGGGGCGCCGTGGCTGATCTTCCTGATCGGCTACCTGCCGTTTTTCCTGGTGTCGTTCTGGGTCCACGATATGGAGAACCTTCGCGACAAGGCGGCGGTGTTGGGGGTGATATACGGCGTGGATCTGCTCGGCCTGCTGGTGTTCGGCGGGCTGTTGGGCTGGCTGTGATGGATTCCCCTGCCGCGGACGGCGGCGCGGCCGGAGGGCCGGCGATGATCAATTTGCACATCACACGGCAAACCTTTGATTTCGACTGCGGGGTGAAAGCCCTGCAGACCGTGATGGCCTACTACGGGGAGTACGTCCGCGAAGACGTGCTGATCGAGGAGCTGGGCGCCGACGATGACGGCACCCGCGTGGAACGGGTGATCGCGGCGGCCGAGGCGCGGGGGTTCCGAGTCGAAGCCCGGGAGCATCTTACGCTCCGGGCGCTGCGGAGGTGGATCGACAAGGGATGGCCGGTCATCGTGCTGGTCCAGGCCTGGGCGGACCGCTATATGACCCGCAAGGACTGGCGCGAGGATTACGATGACGGGCATTACGCCATCGTCATCGGGTACGAAAAGGGGATCCTGATCTTCGAGGATCCTTCCTCCTTCCGCCGGACGTGGATGAAAGTGCGCGAGTTCCTCTCGCGCTGGCACGACATCGATTCCCACGACGGGAAAATCTACGAGCGATTCGGGATGGTGCTGCTGGGAAAGGAGCCGGCCCGGCAGACGATGGTTCACATGGATTGAGCGGGCCTGGATTCTCCCGCCGAAAACCCATCGGGTACAATGGCCGTGAGCCGGCCGAAGGCCCGCCCCGCCCGCCGGTCAAGGAGGAAATGCATGTCGAAAAGAAAACGGTTTGTCTTGATCCCGATCCTGGCGGTCGCCGTGGTCTCGTTGAATTGCAGCACGATGACCGATCTGTTCGCCGTGCCGACGGCCACCCCGACGCTGACCCCTGCGCCCACCGCAACGCATACCCCCTCGCCGACGTCGCGATACGTTCCCGCCGAGGAAGACTTGATCGGCTCGCGCTGGGAAATCGTGTACCAGGCGCCGAATGAGGGGCCGCGGGAATACTTCCTGATCTTCCATGAGAACGGCGTCCTGGAAAACACCCATCCCAACGACAAGACCTACGACAATGACACCTGGGAACTCGACGGCGAGGAAA
>JBJYXS010000311.1:2325-6456 GCA_046260075.1 Anaerolineales bacterium
CCGAACCGCTGCACCTACTGCTTCAACGACGCCTACAACACCATGTACCGGGACGAGGCCGGCGAGCGGAAGATCTTCCATTCCCGGTCGCCGGAAAGCATCATCGCGGAGATCCTTGATTTGCAACGCACCACCCGGCTGCGGATGGTGGGTTTCGTCGACGACGTGTTCACGCTCGATAAGGGATGGGTCTTTGCCTTCGCGGAAGCCTACGCCAGCCGCTGCGCCATCCCGTTCAGCATGAATGCGCGCTTTGAATCGCTGACCGAGGATGTGGTGGCGGCTCTGGCCGGCGCCGGGTTGCGGCTGGTGTACTGCGGGGTGGAATCCGGCGATGAATATATCCGCAACCGGGTGATGCTGCGGCGGATGGGCGAGGAGGTCATGCTGGCGGCGGCGGAACGCTGCCGGAAGTACGGCGTGAAGATCATCACCGAGAACATCATCGGGCTGCCCGGGGAATCCTACGAGGCGGCCCTGCGCACGCTGGAACTCAACACCCGCGTCCGTCCGAATTTGGCCAACGCCTCGCTGTTCGCCCCCTATCCGAAGCTGCCGCTCACCCGCTACGCGGCGGAACACGGGTACTTCAGCGGAGATTACGATCTTCTGCGGCAGAATTACTACCACGAATCGGCTTTGCGGTTCGAAAGCGATGTCGAACGGAACCGCATCCTGAACCTGCGCTGTTTCTTCAGCCTGCTGGCGCACCATCCGCGCCTGCTGCCGCTCCTTTCGCCGTTGCTGCGGCTTCCGCCGAACCCCGTATTCCGGCTGATCGGCGATCTGATCGACGGGTACTACATCCGCACCTGCGTCGCCTACCGGATGACCGCGGCGGATTCCTTCCGCACCTTGCGGCACTATCTGGCTTTCTATCGCTGACGGACCGGTCCGTCCGGTCCGCGGCCGCCTTCCCGCCATTTTTTCCTTCGTCGCGGCCGGCCATCGCGGCAAGGATGGTGCGCTGGCCGCGGAAAGGGTATCCTTTGTCCATGGCGTGTTCCGGCGAATATCCCCGCAAGGCCCTCTACCTGGCCGTCACCCTTCCCATGATCGTCCTGTATGCGGCCCTCTTCCTCTGGCTGTGGAGCTTGCGGCCGGCGTACGCGTTGTTCTACGCGGCGCTCTTTCCCGTCGTGGCCGCGGCGCAAAGCTGCGCGTGCGCATACTGGCGATGCCCGTACGTCGGGAAGTTCGCCCCCTGCGCGGGCGGGTTTTGCCTGCCCGCCGGCCGGATCGCCATGCTGTGGCGGAAGGCGAAACGGTCGGCCGGAGTCTATGCGATTGCGGTGACCGTCGGATTTGCGGCCTTCTTTGCGATCCTTCTCTACCCGGCGTATTTCATCGCCCTGCGCGGCGCCGGTTTCCTGTTGGGATACCTGGCGATCGTCGGGGCATACCTCGTGGTGTTTGTTTGGGGGATTTGCCCGGTATGCGCGACGCGGTCTGCGTGTCCCATCGGGAAGATCGCGATGCGCATACTCGGGATGCTGGGCGGAAGAGGTGACTAGTATGAGGAATAGCAATAATAGAAATAAGAATATCGCATTTCTCTTCATTTCACTCGTAACCATTCCAACCCTATTACTCGGCTGTGTGCCGTCATCTGTCACTGCGGAAAACCGAAATATCACAATCAGTTCGACAATAGAAAACGTAATTGACACGCAGGAAATCTCAACGCCTATCATCGCCACAGAGAAATTGGCAACGCCAACGCCGACAACACCTGCGGCACAACCGCTGCAAAGCCGGACACATAATAGCCTTCTGTCCCAAACGGGGCCGTGGATGTTATTTTCAATTACCTATGAAGAGCTAATATTAACGGATATCGAAAATAATCCTGAAATACCGATGCGCTATACGTTTACCGGTTCCATTTCAAAAAATAATCACAAAGGCCTGGTTGCTATGATCATTTCCGAGGGAGGGGATAATCCTTATCTTCCCGATAAATCATTGGTGATATTGTCGTTGCCGACAATGGCGGAAATAGCGAAGATACGCTTAATTACCTTCCCGGAATTGCCTGATGATGAAAATTATCTTCGAGAAGTTCATGATTCGGTAATAACTCAACCGGAATGGTCGCCGAATGGACGGTATTTGTCTTTCGTCGCCGCCATAGATGGTCCCTCGGGAGATCTGTATACGTTCGACGCATTGACGCAAAAGATCTTGCGCCTGACGGATGGGAAAAACCAGGTGGGGCATACATGGTGGTCGCCGGACGGGAATTGGATCGTGCATGAGGAAATTTCGGAATTTTATTCCTGGAGGGTGGAAGCCGTATGGGCGGTGAAGTACGACGGCAGTGAAATGCGAAAACTATATATTCCACAATTGAATTTTGAACAGATAATTCTAGGATGGAATTCAACACATTCATTTGTCGTCTATGATTTCAATCTTGGATTCAGAATTTGTCAGATTCGATATGTCGATATCATCACCGATGAGGCAAGGATAGTCTTTTCCGGCTGCAGTCATAACATATCTTGGGATCCATCATCGGCAACCATAGCGGTAATCCCGTATATTATGAAAGCCTACGTCTCCGATGAGGAGTTTCAGGAATTGCATACGGAAGAAGACGAAATATATTTGGTATCACTGGGCGATCCATTCCCCAAATTGGTGCTTAAGGGGATACTTTCCTTGGGTTTGCGTTGGGACGCGATTAAGAAAGTGTTTGTGACCAATACGCCCTGTGCGGATGATCCTCTGGGATATCAGGCGTTTTCAATTAATGGAACCATCCAATGTCATACGGCGCCGGAATATTACCCTTCCCCAAACGGGAAATACTACTTGGCTTTGGACCCGATAATCATCCTTTATGATCGTAATGGGGACGAGATATCCAGAATTGAGAACATGGCGGATAAATATACATACATTGAATGGCTTCCCGATTCACGGGGTTTTCTTTTGGAACATCATGAAGAGCTGTATTATGTTATCGTCCCTGAGTTATCGATTAAAAAACTGCAGTATGGCCCTGAATTATTACGTGAAAAATATGTATGGATATATGATGAGAATGGGTAGAAGAGTATTCTCTCCATATACCGTAAAGAGACCTGCCGGCCAGCATGTAGCTGAGGCGTATTTGTCTTCCGGTTCGCATTTTGGATTTATATACTTCGTTGAACGTGTGTATACTAAGAGGATAATCCGGCATCACCGGACAAGTTGTTGAGTCGCCGGCCGTTCCGCGGATCTTGATCCGCCTTTCGGTTTCGAAAAACGAACGGCGTCGGAATCTCCCGGTCAAGCGGGCGGCCGGGAGGGCTCCGGATGAATGCTGTCACAACAATTTGTGCGAGGTTTCGGGAGGCGTGCGGCGATGATCAAACCGTATGAATGCACCCAGTGCGGATCCACCGATTTCGACGACGCCGGCCCCAACAGGGTCCGCTGCGCTCATTGCGGCAGCCTGTTTCAAGTGCTGACCGGCGGAAAATCCGGCTTGGTGATCCGCAAAGGGGCGAATGTGACGTTTGGGAAGAATGCGAAGGTGGAAATCCACGGCGATATCGAAATCCAAGGGGGCGCCAACGTCGACGTGCAGGGGGACGTCACGATGGTGAAGGGCAAGAGCAAGCAGCGGTTCGTCTTGCGGTTGATCCCCGAAGGCAAAGCCGGGCCGCGGAAGAAAAAGAAGCCGTGATCCCTTCGGCGGCGGTCATCGGCGATGCTACAATACGTACGATCCGGCGTATGCGCATCCGCCGGAAGGCACTTGTGAAGGCGGAAACGAAAGGAGCAGACATGCCGCGGAAGAAACTATGGATCGCCGTGATTCTGCTGCCGGTGTTGCTCTCCCTGGCCTGCGGGCAATCCGGCGGCCCGGCCGGACAGCCGACCTACACCGATTACCCCACCTATACCCCTTATCCCACATCCGATGCCGGCGGTTCCGGGCCGGCCAACCGGGTCGTTCCGGATCTGGCGTACATCAAAATCCTCGTCGTCCCGTACACCGACGATGCCGATCAGGAGTACGAGGGACTCGCGCTCAACATTGAATTCCGCGATACGAAAAGCGAGGCGATCCCGTTTTCCGGCGTGCCGCTGACGGTCGACATCGAGTTCACCGGCTACCCCGACGCGGTGGCGGCC
>JBJYXS010000311.1:6556-8819 GCA_046260075.1 Anaerolineales bacterium
TCCGGATGGGGAGGTGATCGTTCCATGAAGACGGAATACGTACCCGGTGTGTGCAACATCGGACCGGCGGAGATCAGAAGCCGGAAACTCGTCGGATGGCTCGGGTTGGCCGCGTCCATCGTGTTGTGGGCGGTTTTCGTGGTGTTTCGGGCGCCGGCTCTGTGGAGGCTGTCGCTCTTCATCCCGGCGACGGCCTCCGCCGTCGGGTTCCTGCAGGCGGCGATGCATTTCTGCGCCGCGTACGGAATCCTGGGGGTATGGAACGTCGGATCCGGGGTGGGAAAGACCGATACGGTCGAACAGGCGGAGTTCCGGCGCCGGGACCGCTGGAAGGCCGTGCAAATCCTCTTGTATGCCGTTCTCATCGGAATCGCCGCCGCCGCCGCGGCCTATTTCACCGCCTAGGCCGGCGCCCGGCAGGGAGACCGCCGCGCCTTGCCGCGCGGAGCCTTCAACAGATCGATGACGGGCGGACTCTATTTGCAGGGGGGATAACGAAGGTGCGCGTCTTCAGCGAAATCGATATCTCCAGGCCGCCGGAAGCGGTTTTTCCGTGGATCGCAGACCCCCGCAAGGCCATGCAATGGCAAGGCGACGTGGAAGGGGGACGGATCATCACATCCACGCCGGAGATCGTCGGGACGACCTTCACGGAAAGTGTGCGGGATGAAAGCGGCCGGTTGGAAATGGATGGAACCATCACGGAATACGACGAAAACCGGGCGATGGGGTTTCACCTGGAGAGCCGGATCCACGAATTCGACGTGCGGTATGCCCTGGCGCAGGCGGGGAATTCGACCAGGGTGTCCATCGAAGCCTTGATCCGCTGGAAATTTCCGATGAACATCCTTTCCCGTGTGATGGGTAAGAAGATGGCGGAAAGCCTGCGGCGGAAAACGGATGAGGAATTGCGCGGGTTGAAGCGGTTGTGCGAAGAGGGAGAAGCGGCGCGGAGCGCAGGATGAAGGAAAGCCGATGAACGCACCTCGTAACCGCCTGCAGTGGATTCTTTTCCTCGCGGCGGCCGGAACGCTGATGTTTGCCTGCTCTTTCCTCGCCGACACCGCCAAGGAGCCGGAGTCTGCCGCGACCGCCTCTCCGGGGTGGCCGGATTTCGAAGACCTCCGGGCCGGCAGCCTCGGCGGGAGGATCCTGCACGGTTCCGGGCCGCTCTTCCGGCCCGAACATCACGACGCCTACCTGGCGGCATTTCCCGACACGCCGTCGATCGTCGTCCGCGCCGACATCAACATCGGCGGCACGCAGCGGTTCACCATCGACGAAATGGTCGCCCAACTGGCGGAGAATTTCAATCGATACCCGCGGGAAATCCCGCTCCTGACCGTCAATTACATCACGTCGGAGCGCAATAATAAAACCGGCCTGGGCCGGGAGGTGATCGCGGGGGCATACGATGAGGCGCTGACAAAACTGGCCGCGCTGGTGCGCGGCTTCGATCAGCCCGTCCTGATACGCCCGGCCGCCGAATTCAACGGCTGGTGGAACGGATACCTCCTGGAATACTATGCCGAATCCTTCCGCTACATCGCGGCCTTTTTCCAACAGGAGGGCGTGACCAACGCCGTCTATATGTGGAATTACATGCCGCAGGGCCAGGCCTTCCCGTACATGGACTGGTATCCGGGCGACGACGTGGTCGATTGGTGGAGCGTCGACGTATTCTCGGGGCATTTCCAGGATGCGGCGGCCAACGCCGAGCTGCACCGCTTTCTGGCGGACGCCGCGGCCCGCGGCAAGCCGGTGTTCATCCCCGAATCGGGACCCTCTACCCAGGGCGTCGCGGACGTGAGTGTGTGGGATTCCTGGTTCGTTCCCTACTTCGCGCTGATCAACGGGGACCCCAACATCAAAGGATTTTGTTATTCCAACGAGGATTTCCGCCTGACGACGACCGCGTCGGATTGGCAGAACGTCATGTTGCAGGATTCCCCCATCCGGCCGTTCTACGCGGAGGAATTGAAAAAGCCGCAATACTGGAATCAGAATCCCGCGGGATGACCCCCGGCTGTCGGGCGATGCGGGATGCCGGAGGAGTGGCCTTTTTGGGATTCCGGGAGGTGAAGTCGGTCCGATGAAGGGCATTGCAAAGTTAGCCGGATATATTCTACTGGCGGCAGTCATCGCGCTCCTGGGATTGGCGATACACGAGGCCGGACATGCGGTGACGGCTGTGCTATGCGGCGGACAGGTGACCAAAATCCAACTGCTGACCCTTCAGATCTGGCCGGCGATCCGGTGGGTG
>JBJYXS010000312.1:0-10508 GCA_046260075.1 Anaerolineales bacterium
GGTGGAATAATCGGCGCGGTACCTCAACGGACGGAAAAACCGCCGCTGGTGAAACCGGCGGCGGTTTTTTTCCATGCGGCGGAACAGAATTCAACCTTTACGGGGCATAAGCGGATTCGGTTATCGCCGGCAGCTTCCTGCCGCTGATAAAGATACACGCCAGGATCGCCGCGTGCACACCGGAAGCGAGCAGAGCCAGCCAGAGGATATCGAAATATCCTCCCGCCAGGATCCAGAAAATATCGGAGAGATGGAAAGCCATCGGGACGATGAACAATGCTCCGTCGGCGGACCAAGCGAAGCGCCCCTTCATCCGGCCCCGCCAGAAGAAAAGCAGCAGCAACAAGGGGATCAGTAGATGAAAGGCCATTAGGATCCACTCAAATCCGCTTCCTTTCGAACCAAAAGGCGCCAGCCACAGCAGAAATTGCGAAATCGGCGAAATCATTGCCAGGAGCGCCAGGAACATTGCGGCGAACGGATACGCGATGCCGATCCATGCCGGATAACCCGATCGACGGAACCACTCCCTCCCGATGAGCAGGAAGACGGCGCTGTAGAGCATGATCAGCATCCATCCCGGAGAGTTATAGACCGGGATGCCGTAGAAGGAAGCGGCGCCGGGTTCGAGCCGCCAGGTCCAGCGGCCGCTCGCCGCCCCATCGATGGCGAACACCTGGCGGCCGGAAAGCGGATCCAGGGAGAGATCCTGCAGCATACCGAACAACCCCACCGCGAACGGCCGGCACCAGACGGGGACATCCATCCGCTCCAGCAGCCATAGGCCGAGGATCAGCACGTCCAGTTCGATCAGGGGGACGGACAGCGGCACGTCGCCGAACATCAGCAGGGATCTGCCGTAAACGTACCAGCCCTGCACGACGGCGAAGTTCTCGAACAGGCCGCGGCGTACAGGAAGACGAACGCCAGACCTTCCAGCACCACCATGCCGGGGTGGAGGGTTCTCCGGATGGCGAACAGAATCACGACGGCCGTCAAAGCCGCCGCCAACAAATCCGCTCCCAACCAAGGCGGGGGGATGGAGTGATGAAACAGATATACCAAGGGGTCTCCGGTATGGGACGCCGCGCACTCTTGCGGCGCCAGGGATATTGAAAGGACGGGCGGATCCGGGAAAGACGCTATGCGGCGGATACCACTCGGCGGTTTTTGCGGAACCACTCCACCGTATCGGCGATCGTTTCCATCAGGCGGCGGGGGTGGTAACCGAGCTCGGCCGTCGCCTTGGCGTGGCTGATATCGGAATTGCTGCGCAGCGTCTCCAGCGAGTAGGTGGTGAAGCGGGGTTTGATCTTCCGGTGTATGTAGAGCAGTGGGGTGAACCGGGCTGCGAACCGGGCGACGGAAAAGGGGATGTAAATGCGGGCGAACCGCCGGCCGGTGAGATCCCACAGCAGGTCGATGATCCGCCGCACCGTGATTTGCTCGCCGGAAAGGATGTAGGTTTCCCCGCTGCGACCCCTTTCCGCGGCCTGGATCATTCCATCGGCCACGTCGCGCACGTCGACGAAGTCGTAGGCTCCGTCCACGTAGAACTGGGTTTTCTGATCCACGCAATCGAGGACCAGCTGGCCGATTTCCGACCGGCGGTAGTCGTTCGGACCGATGACGCCGGTCGGGCAGATGATCACCGAATCCAGTCCGTTGCGGGCGGCTTCAAGGACCGCCAGCGAGGCTTCGGCTTTCGAACGGTCGTACGCTCCGGCCGAGTTCGACGGATCGAACGGCAGGCGTTCGTCGATGCGGATTCCCGCCGGCGCCCGCTGAATGGCGTGGATCGAGCTGGTGTAGACCAGCCGTTTCACGCCGGCTTTCCGGGCTTCGGACAGCACGTTCTTGGTGCCTTCGACGTTCACGCGGTGCAGCAAATGGTCCCTGCCCGGCAGGATCGAGATGATTCCGGCCAGGTGGAACACCCGCGTCACGCCCCGCATGGCCTTTTGCAACGAGTGGGGGTTGAGTACATCGCCGGTCACCATTTCCAGGAGCAGATCCTGGAGGGGCAGCGTATCCTCGCCCGGCAGGATCAGCACCCGCACCGCCTCGCCGGCGGCGATCAGTTTGCGGACCAGGACGTTGCCGATGTGCCCGGTGGCGCCCGTGACCAAATTCATGGAGACCTCCTTGTCATTCCGTTGATCAACATCCGCAGACTCTCCCTGCCGGCGGCGGCCCAATCGGCGGCTTGTGGATCGGCGATTCCCTGAAGCAGCAACCCGATCGCCAGCGACAGCACCGCCAGCGACGCCGTTTCCCGCTGAGCGGGGTCCATCTCCTCCAACGTGTCCATTTGCGCGATGATCTGCCGGAAGTAATCGCGGTACCGGCGATACGGCTCGACGGCTTTTTTCCATAACTCCGGATCCCGCGCGGCATGCACCCAGAATTCCAGGAAGATCGGCAGCCGATCCTCCGCCGTTTGCAGAATCTCGGGCAGGATATCCGCCATTTGGATCAGGGATTGGGAAGCGTCAGGCTGGCCGGAGCGCAATATTTCCAGCCCCGCGTCAATCCCTTCCAGCCAATCCGAAAGCAATTCGAGGAACACGGATTGTTTGGAAGGGAAGTGATGGTAGAACGCCCCCTTGCTGGTTCCCGCCAAGCGGCAGATTTCGGATACGGAGGCGGTTTCATAGCCGGACTGCGAGAAAAGCTGTTCGGCAGCCTGCAATATCTTTCGTCTGGTTTCGATGCTTCGTGTCTGCATAAAAGATACCGACCGGTCGGTTTTATTAAAACCCCCATTTTTATGGATGTCAATGTTCATTACTCTTGCGGATTATTGACTCCCCTTTTCCTCTCGATTACCATCTTCTTGCCCGGGACGGCCCGGGAGAACCCGGTTTTTCGCGGTCCTTTTCATATGAAGAAGCATTTCCAGCCTTTCATTGCTCTGATTCTTGCGGTATCCCTGCTAATTGCGGGATATATTGTTACGCTTAAGCCCGTTTTCCTGCATAGCGGCGGGGAATATACGAAAGTGTTGACACATGCATCCTCCGTGGCGGTTGTCCTCCGCGAGGCCGGGATATCCATGGATGGTCCTGCCCAGCCGATTCCCGGGATCGACGAACCGGTGACTTGGGGGATGACGATCAAACTTCCCGCGCGTGGATCCATTCCGATCCTGTATCAGGGCGAAACCCGCTATGCGACGATACCCGATGGGGATTCGGTTTCCGTGCGGGCGTTGCTGGATCAAGCTGGTATTGTTCTGCAGGATGGGGATTGGGTCTTTGCGGACGGCGTCGCGTGTTCGCCGGATGCGGTATGGACGGAACCTCCGCGGCAATTGGAGATCCGGACGGCGGTGGATTTTCTGTTGGTGGAGGATGGAACGACAACCCGCCACAGCGCGCCCGGGCCGACCGTGGGGGAAGCGCTCTGGCAGGCGGGGATCATGCTGTATGCGGCCGATCGGGTGATTCCCTCCCCGTCGACGGAATTGGATGCGGACGGCACGTCGCCGATGGTGATCGAGCTGGTGCGTTCACGCCCGATCGTCGTTCGCGCGGATGGGGATGATGTTCAAGTTCGCGCGGCGGGAGAAACCGTCGGCGAGGCGCTGGCCGAAGCGGGCTTCGCCTTGACCGGGCTGGATTACAGCGTTCCGGCCGAAGACCAGCCTCTGCCGGCGGACGGGCGGGTACGCATCGTGCGGGTGCGCGAGGAAATCCAGCGCGAGCGGTCGCAGATCGCCTTCGAACGGGAAACCGTGCCGCTGGACGACCTGGAACTGGATCAGACCCGCGTCCTGCAGCCGGGAGTCTATGGAATCATGGAATCGGCCCTTCGGATCCGGTACGAGGACGGCGTAGAGGTCAGCCGGACGGCCGAGGGCCGGCATGTTTTGCTGGAACCGCAGAACCGGATCGTCGGGTACGGCACCCAAGTGGTCATCCGGACCGTCGATACGCCCGACGGGCTGTTCGAATACTATCGCGCGATCACTGTGTTTGCCACCTCGTATTCCCCCTGCCAGCTGGGAGTGGATCCGCCGCGCTGCAACAACATCACCCATTCCGGAAAAATCCTCCAGAAGGGGATGATCGCCATGGTACAAAGCTGGTATTACCTTTTTCAGGGCCATGGGGTGTACGTTGAAGGATACGGGCCGGCCACCGTGGAGGACAGTGGTTATAGCCAATACGCCCCCTATTGGATCGATCTGGCTTACCTCGACGATGAGTATGTCGCCTGGCACCGGAACACGACTCTGTATTTCCTGACCCCCGTTCCGGCGAACGTTCCATGGATCCTTCCCTGAACGGCCCTCCCCGCGAATCCCCGGCGCCGCTGGACGTCCGCCGGCTGTTGCGGGAGGCGGGATTGCGTCCCCGGAAATCCCTCGGACAGAATTTCCTGGTCCACGAAGGCGCCCTGCGGCGCGTGGCGGCGGCGGCCGATATTCAGCCCGACGATCTGATATTGGAAATCGGCGCGGGCGTGGGCAGCCTGACGCGCCACTTGGCGGCGCGAGCCCGCCGTGTCGTGGCGGTGGAAATCGACCCGCACCTGATCCCCATCCTGCGCGCCGTGCTGGCCCCCTTTCCCAATGCTTTCATCGTTCAGGGCGATATCCTTGCCCTGCCGCCGGAACGTATCCTGGGGAAGACGGATCCGGCGGGTTTTACCGTGGCGGCGAATATCCCCTACTACATCACCTCCGCCGTCATCCGCCATCTGATGGAGGGACCGGCCCGCCCACGGCGGCTCGTCCTGACGGTGCAGAAAGAAGTAGCGGAACGGATCTGCGCGGGACCGGGCAAGATGAGTCTGCTGGCTTTGAGCGTGCAATACTACGGCCGCCCGTCCATCGAGGGAAAGATACCCGCCGATTCGTTTTATCCCGTGCCTGAGGTGGATTCCGCGATCGTCCGCGTGGATCTCGAGGGGAGTCCGGACCGTGCGGCGGACGCCGCCGACCGATTATTCCGAATCGCACGGGCCGGATTTTCACAAAAGCGGAAGAAGCTGCGCAACGCGCTTTCGGCGGGATTGAAGTTGCCGGCCGGCCGGGTGGAAGGGATCCTGTCGGATGCCGGCGTAGATTCCTCCCGCCGGCCGGAAACCCTGACCGTCGCGGAATGGCGGCGCCTGGCGGAAAAATTTCCTAGCGGAATTCCTGACGATTGAGGAAAAACCAGAAAAACACGATCCCGGGAAAGATCAATGCGGCGAGGTAGGATCCGCACACGAAGAGATTGCCGTTGGAGGAGGCGATGCTCAGGAAAAGGCCGACGATCCCCAGGCCCAGGGAAAGGCCTTGGAGGATGAGGACGATCACCCGCGCCCAATTGCGCATCGTCCACAATCCCCAGCCGGTCACCGCGTTGATCACCGAAAACAGGAAGATGGCGATCGCGTATCCGCCCATAAACGAGCGCATGAGCGTCAGTATTTCCGGATCGAACGGATTGACTCCGACAGGATAGTTGGACGGGTCGAGCAGCATGGAAAAGAGATCCGACGTGAAGGTCGGCAAATACAGCGCGAAGAACACCCCGAGGATTCCGGAGATAAACACCCATGCGGCATAGATGGTTACGCAACCGGGGCGGTGGTAATCGGGAATGTCGATTTCCCTTGCAGATGCGGGAATCCGCCTTTGAGGGACGGGCTCGGCCTGCTCGCGCGCCGGAGCGCCGGGCAGCGGAGCCTTGCACATATAGCAGGTTACAGCGGAATCTTCGTTGAAGGAACCGCATTTGGGGCACTGTACGGTCAACATGGATCACCCTCGCAATCGGAACGCATGCCGGAAGGCGATTTGCCGAAGGAAAACCCGCCGGGATCATTCAAACAGCTTTTTCCGTTCGAAAAACCACATCAAGAAGTAGATGTTGGTGATGATTCCAAGCAGAATCAGAATGAAGCTGACGCCGTTGACGGGCGTGTAGTAGAAATGCATGACGAACGTGACGAACAGCGCGAAGTTGGTGATCAGCAGGATGATCAGCAGCATCAACACCAGCGCGCGGGCCCAGGGTTTGAGGTTCAGCAGGCCCCAGGAAAGGATGGCCAGCAAGATGATGGAAGCGATGATGATGATGGGATATTCCGTCAACGCATCGATTACCTCGGCCAGTCGGGCGAGGTAATACGCGGTATATTGGCCAACATTGCTCTCCGGAAGGGGGATCTTCCAGTTGATCAATTGGTAGGCGCCGTTCACCCATTGGAATATCACCACCGCGCACGCCAGGAACAGGAACGCCACGAAACCGATCAGGCAGCCGGGAGGGGATTTCCGCTTGTCGGATACCAGCGATGGCGGCAGATGGATCGATTTCTTGTCATCCGTCTTGGGTTTGCGTTTCTTCTTCTTTTGACCCGGTACATCGGGAAGGTCCTTGTGGCAGAAATAGCAGGTTGCGGCGTTTATGTCGTTATAGGAACCGCAATAGGGACATTTTTCCGTCAGCATGCTCCTTCTCCTTTACGAATCCAGCACGCGGTCCTTGGGTTGCAGGCCGTGGTGCCGGATCCATAACTGCCACACCCTCCAGGCGGCTTCCACCTTCACGCCCAGAGTCATCTTGGATTTACCGATCCGGCGGTCTTCGAAGTGGATCGGGATTTCGCATACGCGGTATCCCAATTTCTGTGTCAGATACGCCATTTCCACCAGAAAGACATATCCGTTCGAATGGATCCGGTTCAGTCCGATCCCCACCAAGGTATCCCTTCGCCACAGTTTGAAACCGGCGGTGGGATCGTTCACCCGCAATCCGAGGATGGTCCGGGCGTAGAACACCGCCCAGCGCGAAAGCATTTTCCGGCCGATGTCCCATCGTTTGTCCAAGCCGCCGCCGGGTACGTATCGGGATCCGACCACAACGTCGTAGGAAGTCAGCAATTCCGCCATCCGGATCAATGCGTCCGGGGGATGGGAAAAATCGCAGTCGATTTGCGCGATCGCCGCCGTCCGCTGGGCAAGTGCGGAGCGGAAACCGGCGATGTAGGCTGTTCCCAAGCCGAATTTCCCGGGACGGCGGATCACCGTCATACGGTTTTCCGCTTCGCCGGATAACTCTTCGGCCAGGGCTCCGGTGCCGTCGGGTGAATTATCGTCGACCACGATGATCCGTAGATCCGGAAACGGCAGGGCGCGGAGAGCCGCCACCATAGCCCTCAGGTTCTTGGCTTCGTTGTAGGTTGGAATAACTATCGACAAGGAGTCAAGGGTCGTCATAGGGTCCTGTACGGAGTTTGTTCCAAGGCGTCTTGCAGGGCGTCCAGCGACGGGAAGGTGCCGTCGGCGGAGGACAGGCAGCGGAACTGGAATGTCAGGGCCGGGGTATCGGCTTTATCCGGAGCCGGGGAGATGTCTTGTGCGGTTTGATTGAGATTCTCGGCCACGGATTTCGAGAATTCCAGCAGCGACGGCATGTCGCTGAGGATGATGTATTCATCGAATGCGAGGTGGCCGACCACCGCGCCGACTTTCAACTGCGAGGCGGCTGCGTTCTGCAGCGTCGATCCGACGGCCTGGAGGATATCGTCGGCGGCCGGAAAGCCGTGGGCGGCGCGGAAAGTGTCCAATCCGTCGATCCGGATGGTGACGATCGACCATTCCGATTGGACCAGGATCCGCTGCAAACCATCATCTACCGGCTTCCCTTCCGGAAGGCCGGTCACCGGATGGGATATCCGCCTGCGTCCGGCGCGCTCGATGGTGTTGCGGACCCGAAGTCCGATCTCCTGAAGGTCGAACGGCTTTCCGATATAGTCGTCGACGCCGACCTCCAAGCCCTTCAAGCGGTCGCTGCGTTCATGCAAGTCGGTCAGCACCAGAATGGGGATGGTGGATGTCCGGCGATGGCTGCGCAGCCGGCGGACGACTTCGAAACCGTCGATTCCCGGGAGCCGGATGTCGAGGAGGATGACATGCGGGCGGGTTTCCATCGCCAGCGGTTCCACTTCCTCGCCGTGACGAACGCATTCCGTCCGGTAGCCCTGCGATTGGAAATACGTCTCCAGCAGGCCGGCTGTGCCCGGATCATCCTCCACAATCAGGAGCAGAGGTTTTTCCGCCATATGTCATCCTCGGACATTCATCGAAACGGAAAAGGAACAACCGGGAGTGCCGCACGCCGTTTCCGTTACGGGAAGTTCCGGATGGACGCCGAACCAATCCAGAACTCCGCGGAAGATACCGGCTGTGCCGAAGCATATGCCGCCTTCGTGAGACCTTCCGATGCATTCGGGGCAGGCCGCGCAATGGAACCGGATCACGTGACGTTCGGCCGCCATCGAACATTCCATATCGCTCAGGGTGTTCAGCAACCGGATGGCGGAAGAAAGACCCTCCGCGATCCGATCCGAACCGGGTGAGGCGTGTAGCCGCCGGCCTTCCAATCCGACGACGGCCGCCGTAGTTTGCAGAACCTGATCGAAGGCCGATCTTCCACACCGGTACAGTACCGACCGTGCCGCATCTTTCCCGTATACGGCGAATACGGAGTCGCACAACATGGAGAAGCGCGAAAAATCCACCGACTTTGCCAGATCGTCCGATGCGGGAGGAAGGACTCCGTCCGGACGGTCGGATATCCGCCATGCCCCTTCGACCGCAGCCCGCCCGATCAATCCCTGAAGCGCTTCCAGGAAATGAAATACCAAGCGGTTTGGCAGGTATTTTCCGGTGGCGATGAACGGCACAATCTCGCTCCGCGGAAAAGAAAGTCGGTGCGGGAAAATGTAGCATAGGGGATGGGGGATGTCAAGCGAAGAGGGGTCTGCAGACGAGTGTTGGGGATGGAAAAAAGACCTAAGAAAAAGGCGATTGCTTGCCCGTGCCGTCCGGTTATGGTATCATCATCGCGGCTTTTTCCATTCTATGCTCCGTAGAAAGAGGCACTGAATGGTCCAAAAGACCCGTGTCGATCAAATGGTGACCCGCCTGCGGGATATGCAGGCCAGCACGCCGGATGTGGAAGCCTCCGCCGTCGTGAGCGTTGACGGATTAATCATCGCTTCCGCTCTTCCTGCCAGTGTGGAAGAAGACCGGGTGTCTGCCATGTCGGCCGCCATGCTTAGCCTCGGCGAGCGGATCGCCGGCGAGTTGGGCCGGGGTTCGCTGTCGCAGGTCTACATCCACGGGGATAAGGGCTACGTGCTGCTTACCTCCGTGGGGGCGGAGGCCGTGCTGACGGTGCTCGCGCGGGAGAGCGCCAAACTGGGATTGGTGTTCCTGGAGCTTCGCCGTGCCGCGGACGATATATCCAAAATGGTGGGATAGGACGCTAGTCCATCCCGGCATAACCCCTGAAAACCGGACCCGGTGGGGAGGCGGTGAACTATCAGCCTCCCCGCCGCCTTTTTAACAACGGGAGGAGATGTTAATGACGCGATACGTATTCTTCACCGGCGGTGTGGTCAGTTCGGTCGGCAAGGGCGTCACCGCGGCCGCCATGGGACTGTTGCTGAAGGAACGCGGCTTCCGGGTGGCCGTTCAGAAGCTGGATCCCTACATCAATGTCGACCCCGGGACGATGAGTCCCTACCAGCATGGTGAAGTGTACGTCCTCGACGACGGGGCCGAGACCGACCTGGATCTCGGGCATTACGAGCGTTTCATCGACATCAGCCTCGATCGCGTGTGCAATGTGACCACCGGCCAGGTGTACGCCGAGGTCATCGCCAAGGAGCGGCACGGGGATTTCCTCGGCGGGACGATCCAGGTGATTCCGCATATCACCAATGAGATCAAGCACCGGATCGGGATGGTGGCCAAGAGCTTGGATGCGGAAATCGTATTGGTGGAAGTCGGCGGCACGGTGGGGGATATCGAAGGCCTGCCGTTCCTGGAAGCGCTGCGCCAGATGCGCACGGATGTCGGGCGGAGCAATACCTTCTTCATCCATGTCACCTGGCTGCCGCACATCGGCGCCACCGGGGAACTGAAGACCAAACCCACCCAGCATTCCGTTGCCGAACTTCGGTCGATCGGCATCCAGCCGGATATGATCATCGCCCGCTCCGACCTGCCGATGGGCGCGGAATTGAAGACGAAAATCGCCCTGTTTTGCGACGTGGAAGAACGGGCGGTCGTGCCGCTGGTGACGCTGCCCACGATCTACCAGGCCCCGCTGGCGCTGGAAGAGGCCCGCGTGGGGGATCTGATTATCGACCGGCTGGGGCTCGAAACGCGCCGGCGTCCGAACTGGACGGCTTGGAAACACCTCGTCGGAGAGTTGATCCGTGAACGGCCCAAGGTGAAGATCGCCCTGGTGGGAAAGTACGTGGAATTAAAAGACGCCTATATGAGCGTCCGCGAAGCGCTGAAGCATGCCGGCGTGGCGCTGGGGTACGATGTCGAAATTCTCTGGGTGCATTCGGCCGATCTGGAAAAAAATAAAAATTGGGAATCGGTCCGCGCGGCGGACGGGATCGTGGTGCCGGGAGGCTTTGGGACGCGCGGCATTGAAGGGAAAGTGCAGGCTGCGCGGTATGCCCGGGAGAAAAAGATCCCCTACCTCGGG
>JBJYXS010000313.1:0-3666 GCA_046260075.1 Anaerolineales bacterium
CAGCCCGCCGGGGAGCGCCGTAAAGATGGTGGTGGGTTCCTCGCCTGCGCGCCGCCGATCGCGGAGTATCTCTGGCAACGTCGAGAAATCCGAGAGCTGAGCCAGCAGGTCGTCCCAGACGTCGCGCAGGGAGGCGGTTGGACTGGAGACCAACGGCGAAAGGCGTTTATCCTGGACGAGAATGCCGTGTTGAGTCATCTCGCGCATCGCCGCCGCCAGGCTGGTCAATCCCTCCCCGCGGGCGGCGATTTGCGTCAGGCGGGTCTGGATAGACGCGCTCTGCTCCAGGACCATCGATCTCTGGGAGAGCAGTGAACGCAGCAGCAGCTGATGGATCGAGCGGAGGGAAACCGAAGGGATATCCGATGCATTCCGGAATCGGATGACCGGCTTGTTTGGCAACAGGCGTAGATCGATTTCCCCATCTCCGACGATTCCAATCGCCGCTGGCGGACCGAAAAAAGAAGTGGAAAAGAGGTCCGTCAATATTTCGACGGACGGCAACAAGACCAAATCGCCCGGTTGGGCTTCCTTGGTGCCGCAAGTAATCCAGGAAATTTGGGTTTCGGAGGCATTCTCCCGGCCGGATAACCATTTATATGTTCCGGCGGGAATGTATTCCAGAACGCATTGAAGTGACACTTTTTCTTTGTCCATAGACAATCCTTTTATGCGATAAATAATGTCCAAATTAGATTGATTATTAATTTTCTTTGTGCATATTGTACAATATATTTAGTTAATTATTATGAATCTTGCTTATAGACAGGGAATTTAGTATAAGGTAGAATTTCTAACTAAGGTAATCGATGAACTATATTGAACTTCTGGTTGTCATTCTTGCGGTCCTGGTTCTCGTTATTGGCGAGAGCCATACATACGCTTGGGCAGCCATCGGAGAGCAGGAGTAGCGGCACAGGAAGACACAATCGAAAAGAAAAGCGAACCGGGGCTGCCAAGCAAGGCAGCCTTTTTTTTCGACCCTGTAAGGGTAAGGAGGAACGGCGAATGCGATCCGACATTATGAAGAAGGGGTTTGAGAAAGCGCCGCACCGGGCGCTATTCCGTGCAATGGGGGTGGCGGAGAAGGATTTCAACAAGCCGTTTATCGCGGTGGCCAACTCCTACACCGACGTCGTCGCCGGGCATGTCCATCTGCAATCCTTCGGACGGCGGGTTAAAAAGGCCATCCGCGAGGCAGGCGGGGTTCCTTTTGAATTCAACACCATCGGCGTGGACGACGGGATTGCCATGGGGCACGGGGGGATGAAATTCAGCCTGGCTTCGCGCGAATTGATCGCCGATTGCGTCGAGACGATGGTCATGGCACATCCATTCGACGGGATGGTATGCATTCCCAATTGCGACAAGATCATCCCCGGTATGGTGATGGCCGCTTTGCGCGTAAATATTCCCACGATCTTCGTCACCGGAGGGCCCATGCGGGCCGGCAAGACCCCCTCCGGGGAGGTATTGGATCTCATCTCCGTGTTTGAAGGGGTCGGTGCGTTCAAAGCCGGAAAAATCAGCCAACAGCGGTTGAAAACCCTTGAACGCTATGCCTGCCCTTCATGCGGTTCCTGCGCCGGGCTGTTCACCGCCAACTCGATGAACTGCCTGCTGGAGGTGCTCGGCTTGGCGCTGCCGTACAACGGGACGGCGGTCGCCAAGACGGCGGAACGCAATGCGCTGGCCGACCGGGCCGGACGGCAAATCATGAAATTGGTCAAGCAGAACCTTTGCCCGCGCGACCTGGTCAACCTCGACGTAATCGACGACGCCTTCACGCTGGATTTGGCGATGGGCGGAAGCACGAACACCGTGCTGCATACGCTGGCCTTCTGCGACGAGGCGGGCATAGACTATCCGCTGGAGCGGATCAACGAGCTGGCGGAGAAGATCCCGCACCTGACCAAAATCAGCCCCTCCGGACCCTGGCACATCGAGGACCTGCACCGCGCGGGCGGGATACCGGCTCTGCTGAGTGAGGTGGCGCGCAAGGACGATTCGCTGCTTCACCTGGACCGCCCGACGGTGACGGGGAAGACACTGCGGGAAAACCTCCGCGGTGCCAAAGTGAAAGACGAGAAAGTAATCCGACCGGTGGAGAATCCGCACTCACACACCGGCGGGCTGGCGATCCTGTTCGGCAACCTGGCGCCGGACGGGGCGGTGATCAAGTCGGCGGGTGTATCCCCCGCCATGCGCAAGCACAGCGGTCCGGCCCGCATTTACGACAGCCAGGAGGAGGCGTTAACCGGCATTCTTGCCGGGGAGGTCCAACCCGGCGAAGTCGTGGTCATCCGTTATGAAGGGCCGAGCGGCGGCCCCGGGATGCAGGAGATGCTGTCGCCGACCTCAGCCATCATGGGGATGGGTCTGGGGGAAAGCGTCGCGCTGATCACCGACGGCCGGTTCTCCGGCGGGACGCGCGGCGCCTGCATCGGTCATGTGTCGCCGGAAGCAGCCGCCCGCGGACCGATCGCGGCGCTTCGTCCGGGAGATATGATCGACATCGATGTGGATCAGCGGACGCTCAGCGTCCGGTTGAGCGATGAGGAGATACGGTCACGGATCGCCGCTTTACCGCCGTTCACATCGCGCACGAACAGCCGCTGGCTGCGGCGTTACGCGAAGTCCGTCGCAGACGCCAGCAAAGGCGCGGTGCTGAAAGATTAAAATCTCCCGCTCTTCCTCATTTCCCGACCCAACCTCCCTTTTCCCGGCGCATGTCGCGGGAAGGGGGAAGGAACAAGGGGAGGGGATTGAGGAGAGGGGAAGGAGAGATGAAATGAAAAAGACAGGAGCCGAAGTCTTCTGGGAAGCCCTGATCCGAGAGGGCGTGGAAGTAATGTTTGGAATCCCCGGGGGAGCGGTCATTCCCGCCTTCGACGCTATGCTGAACTACCCGAAATTGCGCTTTATTCTGACCCGTCACGAAGAAGGCGCGGCCATCATGGCCGACGGCTATGCGCGCGCATCCCGCAAAGTCGGGGTGGCGATCGCCACCTCCGGGCCCGGCGCGACCAACCTGGTAACCGGGATACACATTGCCTTCATGGATTCCTCGCCGGTGGTGTACATCACCGGCCAGGTGGCCAGCACCTTGCTCGGGACCGACGCGTTCCAGGAAGTCGACATGACCGGCATCAGCCTGCCGATCACCAAGCACAACTTCCTGGTCACATCAGCGGACGAAGTGGCGCAGACGGTTCGTGAAGCGTTCTACATCGCACGCAGCGGCCGGCCGGGACCGGTGTTGATCGATTTCTGCAAGGACGCTCAAATCGCCAAGACCGACAAGCTCGATCCCCCGGAAATGCAATTGCCCGGATACCATCCGCCGCAGCACGCCGATCCCCAAAAACTGGAAAAGGCGGCGGAACTCATCCGCAATGCCAAACGGCCGATCATCTTCGCCGGGCACGGCGTCGAGATATCCGGCGCTTCGAAGGAAGTGCAGAAATTCGCCGAGCGCACCCATATGCCGGTCGCCATGACTCTCCTGAGCCTGGGATCGATTTCATCCTCGCATCCCTTATCTCTGGGCATGATGGGCATGCATGGAGAGGCCTACTGCAACCTGGCGATCCAGAATTCCGATCTAATCATCGCCTTGGGCATGCGGTTCGACGACCGGGTGACCGGCAACCTGAAAACGTACGC
>JBJYXS010000314.1:0-5516 GCA_046260075.1 Anaerolineales bacterium
TGCGGTGCGCCGCGATCAGCGCCCCCTCGCAAGGCCCCGTCCATACGTGCAGGTATCTGTCGCCGCCCTTCTCCTTCAGCACGACGACGTGGTAGCGGCGCGCACCGTCCACCGATTGAACGGAGTCGATGGAGACCTCAACTCTTTGGGGCATGGCGGAATTCCTCCCTATGGCCCGACGGCCGGCCGCCGGGAACCGATGCGTGTTTATTCGTCTCTGTTTGCGTTCCGGCCTCCCGATGGGGTTGGATGATTGCCGATAAAGTCACAATGGGAGGTCTGTATAGTACACGCCCCTATCCGTCGCGATATATATCCTCTGCAACACTTCATCAAATACCGCATTATGTATGCTCTTTAGAAGAATGGGGATTTTCGCCTTTTCCCACACGCCGTTCTGATATTTCCAAATATTCCTGCTTGTGGCGATATAGTATATATCGGATTCGATTTTTATAAATCTCAAATAGGATTCATCAGAAAACTCCCTGACGAACTCCGGTGATTTTTCCGGAGTGGAGGGATCCCAAAGGTATACTCTTTCCATACCCAGCAACCAGAATTCGCTGTCGTTAATCCGTACCGGACCGCCGTTAATGCGCATTTGGCCGACATATTCACAATGATGATCCTGAGTGAAAGCATACAAATTATTATTAGCCGTCTTCGCCCAAATAACCCCTTCGTCATCCTGAAAGACGCTCCTTAATTCCTCGTCCAGCGTCCAAAAATTGGGCGACCATACCTGATCGACATATTCCCTCAAGAAATCGCGTCCGTGCACCAACAAATTGCCGTCTTGCGTGATGCTACAGCGAATATCCTCTCCGAATGCTTCCGTTTCCGGATGACGGCTCCACGTTTCCGTTACGAAATCATAACCCACCGGGCCCGGAGATCCATATGAACCCACCCAAAGAACGTCCCTGACCTCCAGCTGATTAATTAAATTATCCGGCGCGTTTACAGTGGACACCCTTCCGCTGTCGGGTGAATATATCGTAATGGTAGTGTCCCTGAAAAAACCCTCCACCAAGAAAAGGGTATTGTCGGATTTGCGAATATCCAGAAGGTAATACTCCTCACCGTCAAGTATCATTTTCCAACCCGACGAATCCCATAGCAAATCGATATCGAAATGAAATAATAACAACAATGCAGCCGACGGAATGAGGATGATCACAAACCGCAATACCGCCAATGAATATTTCTTTACTGCTTCCTTTTGGAGTACTTTATGCAAGGGTCCCTTCCACTTTATGTTTTCACAGGGCGGTTACTCCGACGGCCGGCCGCCGCAATATGCCGCGCCGGGCGTAGTATAGCCCAACCTTCCCGTCGGCGCGCGCCATCGATTGTGCACGGCGAAGCATGCCGCGGGGAAAAGGGAAGCGTTGTCCGTTATGTTCGGACGCCATCCTCGGCGTTGCATGTTACCTATAACGGCATGGATCCGGCCGGTCCGCGCCAAAGGCGCTGCCCGCGGGAAACCGGGATGCGGTTGCGGCTTTGCAAAAGGAGCGAAGGCTTGCCTGTCCGTAAACAGAAAATGCAGATGATGCCGAGCTGGCGATTCATTGTCCGCGAAAATTGGTTTTCTATTTCCCCTGATCCCAGCTCTCCACGGCCTCGCGGATAACCCGGCGCAGCCGCTCATCGGGAATTTGGCGGATATCCTCATAGGACGTGCCGTCCACGCTGATTTCCAAGCCGCCGTCGGGAAGCGTGCCGAAATCGATATGTACGGACGCCAATTCCGGGATGGTTTTCAAGCGCGCCTGGACGATATCCTCCACCTGTTCCGCGAATGGGGAAGCGATCTTCTCTCCGGCTTCCCGGCGGTACAGTGAGATTCCCTCTCCATCCGCCTGCGCCGCCGCAATCGTCTCTTTGGGCGGAGTGGTCCGCATCCAGTCCGGTTTTCGGCCTTCCCGGTATGGCGTACGGCCGGCCTTTCCGGCTCGCGCGGCGACCGCGTAGGCCGCGATCAGTAATACGATAAAGAGTGCGCCCGCAATCAATACGACATCCAATGGAATGTCCACGTATTCCTCCCGGGCAACGGGTGATGTTCGGCGCGGTATAACGCGCGCACACCGTCCATACCGGATGGGATTCAGTCTACACCAGCCTCACGCTCAGTGCAAATTTGCGGCACTTACCCGCCGAGGCGCACCCCGGTCGGATATTTCATAGCCGTCCGCCGCCGTCACGGCGCCGGATGGCCGCCGATCCCTTCCGCCAGCCATTTGCCCAAACCGCGCCCTACGTTCCCTCTTCCAGGTATCCCAAGGACACAAAGAACTCCTCCATAACGTCCAGCATCTCAGCACGGTGTTCCACGTGAAAGAGATGGCCGCCGCCCTCGTAGGCGTGGAGGTCGCATCGGTTTCCGGCTTCCCGCATATCCGCGGCGAATTCCGCCACGGTCCGGAAGGGCACGGTCTCGTCCGCCGTCCCGTGGAGCAAGGCCATGGGCGGAAGCCCGGGCCGGACGTGATGGGCGGGCGAGTACGCGCGGACGTCTCCCCGTTCGCCGAGCAACGTCCTAAACCAGCCATCCTCCGTTATGTTGACCGCCGCCGACCACGCGATCACCGCATCGGGGGAGGAACTGATGCCCACATCCTCGTCCCCTTCCTCGAAACCTTCCAGCACGGCCGTACTGACGGCCAAATGGCCGCCGGCGGATCCTCCCGACGCCGTGATCTTGTCCGGATCGACGCCCAGTTCGTCCGCCTGCGCGCGAACCCATCGAACGGCCGATTTGGCGTCCGTGATGCATTCGACGGGCGTTGTTCCTCCGGTGCCCGCCAGCCGGTAGGCAAAGCTGATGCAGACCATGCCGAGGGAGGCCCAATGTTCGCATAGTGGATAGCCGTTTTCCGGCTCCCCCTCGAACCATCCGCCCCCGTGGAAGAAAACGAGCACGGGGCTCGCGTCGGTTTTTTGATGATCCGGCGGATAGAAGATGTGCGCAGGAAGCTCCCCATCGTCCGTTTCCTTGTATATCTTTATCTGCAAACCCGCCGCCGTGGCGGGGTCCAGGCGTTCCCGGGCGGCATTGACGGTATCCGTCGGCGCCGGCGACGCATTCCGCACTTCTTCCGTCGCGGCGGCGGCGGGAATGGTGCGCGGGGTTTCCGGTTCGGTATTCGGAGTACATCCGACCAGTAACGCCGCGCCCAATATCAACAGCCGACCGCATTTGCTGACCGCGCGGGGAATTCGTCCGCTGCAATCCCGAACACGGCTTGCGCCTTCCGGGTCGGCCTGCCGGCACGTTTTTTCGATCATCCGCCTCCACAATGTATCGTTTTCATCCACATGGCCAACGCCTCAACGGCGGAAGCCGGCCGGCCTGTTCGGATTCTTGCCGGACGGTTTGTAAATGTGCCAGCGCCATGGCTGCCGGAATGGACTTCGCGTTCGTAAAAACCCCATTGACCGTGCTGTTCTGGATTGTTGGCAACCATCCCCTCCGACTTTTACGCCCGACGCCCGGTTGCCGTACACCGGGCGTCGGGCAAATTATGAATGTGTTTTCCAATAGCCGTCCTTGTAAAAAGAAACGGACGGACGCCTTACAACCTGGAAACCAACCGGATCCTTCTACTTGCCGCCTCCCAGGAGCTTTCCCGCCATGCCCAGAATATCATCCAAGGCGGAACCGTCCTGATCGGCGTCCAAGAGCGTGTTCAAGGCGCCCATCAGATCGGGGTTGGATTCCTTAACCTGCTGCTGCTGGCTTCCCAGAAAGGACGTCAAGCCCTTTGTGTCGAGCTTTTCCTGCTGCTGCTGTTTCCCCAGCAAGCCCATCACCAGCGGAGCCGCGATTTGCAGCAGCTGCACCACCTGGTCGGCGTTCAATCCCGTGCCTTTTGCCACCCCCTTCGCCACGACCGGCTGCTGCCCGCCCAGGACATGCTTGAGGATGCCCGCCCCGTTGGCGGCGGCGGGATCGGTGAGGAAGCCGGAAATATCATCGAGGATGGAACCGTCGTGATCCTCGGCCAGGGCGGTATGCAGCGATTCCGCCCCCTTGGGTTGGGAGGAATTCTTGGCCAAAGCCGAAACCAACAGCGGAAGAGCCACGGACATCGCCGTGCTTGCCGTCTGCTTGTCCGCGCCGATTTTCTTCCCGATCTCGGACAGCGCGCTTCCCGACAATTGCTGTATCAACTGCTGCGTGATGGCGTCCATGGAGTTCTCCTTGTGTGCGGAATCTCGACGGCTGTGATAGCCGATCGCCGGTTTGCCTTCCGTTGCCATTATAGTACGGGACCGTCCTTTTCAGAAACATGTCTCTTTTACCGGACGCGGGTTCCCATACCCGCGGGATTTTCGTTTACGGCGCGCTGACCTTCGGGAAACGAATTGGCCGCATAGGGATTGTAAACTTACCGGCATCTCGCCGAATAACCCCGCGAGAGTAATTCGAGCAATGATCACCCGCAGGCCGCCGCCCAATATGATATACTGTCTGCAATACATCAAGGACAAAGCCTTTCCGAACCAGTCCTTTTTTGGGGCTGGTTTATTTTTAGGAGTCGGTGATGAAACTCCAAATAGGAGACAAGGTTATTCATTCCGCTTTCGGTTTCGCTGAAATTATCGGCATTGAATATAAAACCGTTGCCGGGAAGAAACAGCAATTTTATGTAGTGAAAACAAAGGATATGCTGATCTGGGTCCCGATTCATGAAGATTCTCCGATGAAAATCCGCTTGCCGTCCTCGAAGAAGGAATTGCACAATTGCTTCGATATCTTGCGTTCCGCCTATTCGCCGTTTTCCACCAATCGCAATGTCCGGAAAAGCACCATTCTTTCCAAAATGTCCAGCGGGGATATCAACGCACTGTGCGAGATCATCCGCGACCTGTCTTTTTATCGGATGCAGAATAAAATCAACGACAGCGAGAAGTCGATTCTGGAAAAAGCGAAATCGGAACTTCTGGATGAGTGGGGATTTGTGTTCAATATCACCAATGCCAAAGCGCGAAATGAATTAAACAATCTCCTCGAAGAGAGTCTGGCGGTTTCTTCATAATCTCTTCCGCCCGATACCTGGGTTGCATCAGCCGGATACCGGAATACGTGAATTATCCGCCAACTCCGATCGTTTGTCATCCGCCTCCCGCCGGGCCTCTTGGACATCGACCGCAAGCAACCCGTGAAGGTTCTTTGGAGAACACCTCTTTCGACCGCCTCCACAATGCGAGCGGTTTGGTTTCTCGCGCGGAGAGCGGATTTTCGCCGGTCGCAGCGCCCGGCGGCGCGGAAATATCGGTTATCGGGCGGATAGGGAATCGACCAATTCCGCGATATCCGATCCGTCGGATAGCATCTCTGAAAACCGGCGGGTAAAACGGGCGGCGGGGGCGCCGTCGATGATGTCGTGGTCGAACGAAAGCGTCAAACAGAGGAATTCATGTTCCTGCAGTTCGCCGCCGACGATGACGGGACGCACGGCGATCGAACCGATGGCGACCGTCACCGTCGCGCTCGTCAACGG
>JBJYXS010000315.1:0-3264 GCA_046260075.1 Anaerolineales bacterium
CGCACAATCTGCCGGTGATAGGAATTCCCACCTTCGAGATCCTCGCCCGGGCCCAACCGGCAACGGAGAAGGACCTGGTGACGGTGATCCAGGCCGGACGCGGCCGTATCGCCTGGGCTATGTACCACGCGGTGGCCAAGAAGTGGAAAGCAGTCGGAGAGTCGCGGGTTTCCGGTTGGGAGGAAATCGCCGCCGACGCTCCGAAACGGGCGCGGATCTGCGGCGAAATCGACCGCGCCGGACGCGAAGCCCTCGCCAAACGACGGGATCTCAAATATGCCCCGCCCCATCGCAATTCGCGCCGGGCGGCCGTGCTGGCGGAGATAACCGCCGAGCGCCTGCAGGATCCGGAAACCCGGCCGATGATGCTGCAGCCGATCTATCTGGATGCGGTGAAAAAAACCGCGGAGTCCTAGACCGCTATGCATGCCGCAGACAGCTTGGCCGAGCGGGCGGGGGAATTTCTCGTCCGGGCGATGGTACCGGAGGATATTCCGGACGTGATGGGGATCGACAGGGGCTCCTTTCCGAACCCCTGGCCGGAAAGCACTTATTGGTACGAATTGCGCAAGAATCCCGCGTCGCATCTGCTGGTGATCCAATCCCGGGAGGACGGGCAGGTGGTCGGCGTGGCAGGATATTGGCTGGTGATCGACGAGGCGCACATCGCCACCTTCGCCGTCCATCCCGATTGGCGTGGGCGCGGACTGGGAAAGGTGCTGCTGTCGGCCATGTTGCGCCATGCTCATTCGCATGGCGCGGCAAGCGCCACGCTGGAAGTCCGGGCGGGAAACGCGAAGGCCAGAGCCCTGTACCGCGGTTTCGGCTTCCGCGTGGTGGGGCGCCGGAAGGGGTATTACAAAAACAACGGGGAGGACGCCGTGCTGATGACGGCCGAGCCGATCGGCAGCCGAGACGCCTACCCTCTACAGGAGGAACGTGAATGAACATTCTGATCACCGGGGGCGCCGGGTTCATCGGGACCCATTTGGCGAAGCATTTCTCCGACCGCGGCGACATGATTGCCGTGTTCGATAACCTCTCACGCCGCGGCAGCGTACCAAACCTGAACTGGCTGAAGGAGAATGTCCCCGGACTGGAATTCATCCGCGGCGACATCCGGGATGAGAAGGCGATAGCGGATGCCGCGCGGGGACGCGAGGCAATCTTTCACCTCGCGGCCCAAGTGGCGGTGACCACCTCGGTGGACGATCCGCGCGAGGATTTTGCGATCAACGCCTTCGGCACTTTTAACGTACTAGAGGCGGCTCGGGCGTCGGGCGGCAACCCGATCGTCATCTACAGCTCCACCAACAAGGTGTACGGCGGGATGGAGCGGGCCAAGGTGGTAGAGGATGAGACCCGCTACCGGCTGGCCGACCTTCCGCTCGGGGTGTCGGAGGAATGGCCGTTGGATTTCCATTCCCCTTACGGGTGCTCGAAGGGAGCCGGCGATCAGTATGTCCGGGATTACGCGCGGATCTACGGCCTGCCGACTGTGGTGTTCCGCCAGTCGGCGATTTACGGCGAACGGCAATTTGGCGTGGAGGACCAGGGCTGGCTGGCGCACTTCGCCATCTGCGCGACGCTCGGCAAGCCGATCACCATCTACGGCGATGGCAAACAGGTGCGCGATATGCTCTACGTAGGCGACCTGGCAGCAGCCTTCGAACGCGCGGCGGACCAGATCGATACGGTCCGTGGCAGGGTCTACAACATCGGCGGGGGGCCCGATTTTACGATGACGATTTGGTCGGAAGCCGGTCCGATGCTGGAAAAACTTTGCGGACACGAGCTCGTCGTGCGTTATGCCGACTGGCGGCCGGGCGACCAGCGGGTGTACGTCAGCGACATCCGCAAGGCGGAATGGGAACTCGGTTGGAAACCGGTCGTACCCCCGCGGGAGGGCGTCGCACGGCTGTGGTCCTGGGCGCAGGAAAACAAGGGGCAATTGGGTTAGCTGATGTCATTGCAAGGCCGTCCGAAAGGGCGGGTGAAGCAATCTCCCGGCACGTCGCAGGAACACATGGGGAAGTGCGAAAGCGGAGAAGGGAACGACCGGGGGATTGCTTCGTCGTGTCGATAGAAAAGCGCCATCGACACTCCTCGCAAAGACAAATACATCACGGAGGATGAAGGATGACGGCGCAGGAAGAACTGGCGAAAATTGCAGAGGAAGTGGCGGAATGCACGGCTTGCGGGCTGCACCATTCACGGAAGCGCGCGGTGCCCGGCGAGGGGCCGGCCGATTCATCGTTGTTGTTCATCGGCGAGGGACCGGGCTTCCATGAAAACGAGCAGGGGCGCCCGTTCGTGGGCGCGGCCGGAAAATTCCTGGAGGAGCTGTTGGGGATCATTCAGCTCAAACGCGAGCAGGTGTTCATATGCAATGTGGTCAAGTGCCGTCCGCCGGGTAACCGCGATCCGCAACCGGGGGAGATCGAGGCCTGCCGGGCTTTCCTCGACCGGCAGATCGCGGCCATCCAGCCCAAAGTCATCGTCACCCTCGGGCGGTTTTCCATGGCCCGCTACTTCGGATCCTCCAAGATCAGCACCGTGCACGGCCGGGCCAAGCACGTCGACGGACGGCTGGTGGTGGCGATGTACCATCCCGCAGCAGCCCTGCATCAGCCGGCGCTGCGCCAATCCATCGAGGATGATTTCCGCAAACTACCGGCGTTGATCGAGCAGGAACAAAAAAGAATCCCGCCCGCGGCGCCGCCCCCGCCGGACGCGACACAGCTGTCGATGTTCTGATGCGGAGGGTAATTCCGCTGGATCAAAGCTTTTCGGTCCGCCTGGAGAACGGATTCATCGCCCTGCCCATTCCGGTCGACAACGCCTTCCCGGGCGGGGATTACTTCCTCCTCCCGCCGGCGACCGAGAGGCCGGAGCACCTTCGCTATATCGCCTGGGTGAACGTCCATCTCCCCAAAGACGCGCTGCCGGTGGAGATCAATCTGACGGAAGATTCCAAAAACCTGCATAGGATCGAACGGATGCGACTGGTGGATCCGGCCGAGTTCGACCATGTTCTCCATGCGGATCGGGTGCTCAACATCGTTAATCCGGATCTGTTGTTCGCCTGGTGGGATTCACTGGCAGGCGATACGGTCTGGGAAAGGGTCCTGCATACGGAGTATGTTTTGCGGTATCATGCACCGGTCTATGTGATGATTCACCGGGGCGAGATGCCCCGACTTGGCTCGTCCATCTATGCGGACGATTATGTGACGATCTACCTGCTGTACGCGTGGCCGTAGG
>JBJYXS010000316.1:0-3530 GCA_046260075.1 Anaerolineales bacterium
CGGCGATCGGGGCGGCCAGTCCGGTGGGTTCGCAGGGGGAAGATCTTAATGAGACTATGGCGGCCAAGGAGAAGGAAATTCTGCGCGCCCTGGTCCGTTCGTTGACGGAATCCCGACCCCCCGAGGCTGTGGCGCTGGCCGAGAGCACCATCGAGGATGCCCGGGCGGTATCGTCCACCGAAGCGCTCGATGTGGGGTTGATCGATATCATCGCGGATTCACAAACCGATCTTCTTCATCAGCTGGATGGAAGGACCGTGGAACTTGCCGGAGGGGAACGTAAACTGGAAACCGAATGGGCGACGGTGGACAAGTTGGATTTGAATATCGTGGAGATCCTCCTGGGTCTGCTCACCAATCCGAACATCGTGTTCATTCTGTTGGCGGTCGGCATCCAGGCGGTGCTGATCGAAATCTCGCATCCAGGTGGCTGGGTAGCCGGGTTCATCGGAGTAGTGTGTTTGGCGCTGGCCATATACGGCATGGGATTGATGTCCGTAAATTGGCTGGGCCTCGCTTTTGTCGTATTGGCCTTTATCCTGTTTTTCATGGAGTTACAAGCTCCCACCCACGGCGCCTTGATGGTTGCGGGTACGGCGTCGTTCGTCGCCGGCGCTCTGATCCTCTTCAATTCACCCGTCACGCCGGAATTCCAACGGGTGTCGGTTCCGTTGGTGGTCGGAACCGGAATTGGTTTGGCGGCGGTGTTTTCGGTCATCGTCGGATTGGCGCTGAAAGCCCGGCGACTGCCCGTTGCGGTAGGCCATGAGGCGCTGGTTGGCAAGCAGGGTGAAGTACGCCAGGCCCTTGACCCCAAGGGAATGGTGCATGTCGAGGGAGAGCTGTGGAGCGCCGAGAGCGCGGATGGCGGGCGGCTGGACGCCGGCCGGCGGGTGGAAGTAGTCCGGGTGGCGGGCGTACGGCTGATCGTGCGGGAGGCGCCGTGACCCGTCCTGTGATTCTGCTGACCAACGACGACGGCATCGAAGCACGCGGCTTGTGGGCCGCGGCCGAAGCGTTGGCCGCGGTGGGCGAGGTCACCGTTGCCGCACCCAACCGGCAGTGGTCGGGCGCGGGGCGCAGTTTCCCAAGGCACACCACCGGCCGGATCGAAACGCTGGAAAAGGCATACGGTGGAGGGAGCCACGCGGCGTACGCGGTCGACGGATCTCCGGCACAGGTCGTATTGTTTGCATTGCTCGAACTACTGCCCGAACCTCCGGACCTCGTGGTGTCCGGGATCAACCTCGGTGAAAACGTCGGGTTTGGGATCACCATGTCCGGAACAGTGGGAGCGGCGTTCGAGGCGGCGGCAGCGGGATTGCCGGCGCTTGCGGTGTCGCAAACGACCCCCTCCGGTTTGGGAAAGGCGGACGAAGAGGATGAAGCGGATTTTTCCGTTTCCGCCCATTTCACCCGCCTGTTCGCCCGGAAAATCATCGCCGCTGGGCCGCAACAGGATGTGGCGGTGTGGAAAGTGGATGTGCCGGTAGGAGCAACAACGGAGACGCCGTGGAGCCTGACCCGGCTTTCACGGTCCCGATACTACGAACCGATGCGGCCCGATAGAAAATCGTTTTCGGAGGAGGTCCAGATCCCGTATCACATCCGGGTGGACAACGGAGACTCGGATCAGAATTCCGATGTCCACGCCCTGCATGTAAAACGGATCGTGTCGGTGACGCCGTTGAGTCTGGACCTCACCGCACGGACCGATTTCACCGTATTGGACACCGCGTTGCGGAACGGACATACACCTCGAGCGCTGTGATCCAGAAGGCCTTATTCGCCGTCCGGGATGTTCATGGAAGGAGTCTGACGATGACCAGTAAAGTGTATTGGGGGTCCCCCCGCCAGTCGGTGATTGGCGCCGAGGAATCTCTTCCCGCAAAGCTGGATCTGATTCTCGAACAGCTGAAGGTGCGGGAGCGCGTGAAGGGGGAGACGGTGGCGATAAAAATGCACACCGGCAACAAGATCATCACTTCCACCATTCATCCGGTATACGTGCGCAAGGTGGTCCAGGCGGTGAAGGATGGCGGGGGAAAGCCCTTCGTTGTCGACGTAAACTGGGATACGGTGGATGTGGAGCAGCGTGGTTATTCCTCCGAAACCATCGGCTGTCCGGTGTATCCGGCGGCCGGTCCGGACGAAAAATATTTCTACACCCACCGGAAAACATTCAAGAACCTGAAGGAATGGAAGGTCGCAGGATTCATCCAAGACGCCGATTTCATGATCAACTTTGCGCATATTAAAGGCCATCCCTCGTGCAGCTTCGGCGGGGCGTTCAAGAACATCGCCTTGGGCTGCATGATCGGCGAAACGCGCAGCGCGATGCACGACACCGTACACTTCGACAGGTATTGGTTCGCGGAGAAGTGCCCGGATGCGGCGACTCGAAAGAAGATCATCGAATCCTGCCCGTTCGGAGCCCTGGTGGAGGACCGCAAGGACCCCCGCGAACTCCACCTGCATACCGAACCATGCATCCAATGCGGGCGCTGCCTGAAGGTCGCACCTCCCGGTTCCTTGAAGATCGACCCGGTGAATTTCCATGCTTTTCAGGAAGCCTGCGCCATCAGCACGTCCATCACCCTATCCACCTTCGCGCCGGGAAAGGTCGTCCACCTCAGCCTGGCGACACAGATGACTCCGGTCTGCGACTGCTTCGGCTTTACGGGCATGTCGATCCTGCCGGATGCAGGGATCTTCGGATCCGACGATGTCGTAGCGGTGGACCGGGCCGTGTTGGACGCCGTTGGCAAACTGGAATTAATCGACGAGAACATGACCGCGTCGCTGCGGCCGTATCTCTGGCCGGACGGCCACCCGTTTACACGGATGCACGGCCCGATGAAAGATCCGTACAAGGTGACCGAATACGGCGCAGCACTTGATTTAGGCTCGCAGAAATATGAACTCGTCGATGTGCTACCGGTGGATGAGACCGCACAGCCGAGCCGGTGGTTCCTTTCGGCCTCCTAGTGGGATAACCATTCGTCTGCAGCCGCCGTTGTCCATCGCGGCTGTAGACGAATCTTGCCATCGATCACATCCGCAGAGGAATCCCGAATGCGGATCGGGCGGTAAATAACGCCCATCTCCGTTCGCGGCTATAATTGCCGATATGCCCTCGAAATCCTCCCCTTCGCCGAAGACGCCGTTTCCCATCGGATTGTTTCTGACGGCGTTGGTATTGGCGGTCGCCGGATGGGCCGGCGTGACGGCCGTCATCCTGCTGACCCTGCCGTTCCTCCTGCCACGCTGGTTTTTCTTCTTTTCCTTGTTCCTTGCGTTGACCGGAACCGCGATGCCCGTGGTGTGGTACCTGAACCGGCGGTTCTCCGCCGAGCGCTTCCCCGCCGAAGGTGTATTGATGCGTGAAGCGCTCGAAACGGCGGCGCTCGGCGTGTTCCTGGTTTGGCTTCAAGCAGGCCGGATGTTCACACCCTTTTTGGGATGGATTTTTTTCGGCGCCCTCCTGGCGGTCGAATTGCTGCTGCGGATTTATGAAAACAGCCGTTGGA
>JBJYXS010000317.1:0-4591 GCA_046260075.1 Anaerolineales bacterium
GGGTTCCTGACGTCCCACAGCGTCTTGCTGGGCCGTTACTTCACATGGCTGATCGATTCCGGCAACTACAGGGTGTTGAAGGAAACGTTCGCGCTGTTCCGGGAGGCGAGCCATGCGAACGTCCACTATAATCTCTTCCTCTGGACATCGCTCATCATCGGAACCGCTTGGGCGATCGTTTGCATCCTGGCGCGCAAAGAAAGGGTCGCCGCCCTTATTGCAGGGCTTTCCTCCTTTTGGGTGGGCAGCGTCTTCTTCGCTTCCGGTTTTGCCGCCGCGGAGGAGGCGGTTTGCACGGGCACGGCCGATGCGGCGGTTCGGCAATTCTACGCGTCATGGAACCTGCCGTTGCATACGTCATTCGCAATTTTCTACACGGTTTGTTTCTTATGGCTGCTCCTTTCGGGATCCGGCCGTAAGGACGATCGGAAGGCCGCCGCCTGACGCGACCCTTCGGGGCGGCCGACGCGGGATGCGACAACTGATGGGTTTGTGAGGAGGCGGGCGTGCGGAAAAAACGCAACGCGGAGGAGACCAAATCGCGGGTGCTGGAAAGCGCCGAGTTGATGTTCGCCGAAAAGGGTTTCCATGGCACCAGCCTGGAAAGCATTTCCCGGGCAAGCGGAATTTCCAGCGGGTTGATCCTCTATCACTTTAAGTCGAAAGAGCAGCTCTACAAAGAGGTGATGGAAAGCATCTCTTCGCGCTATGCCAAGGTTCTGAACGATTTGCGCGAAACCCGGCGGCCGCCGAAGGAGATGATGCGGGAAGCGTTGAAAGCCGTCTTCCATTTTTGGAAGACGGACCGGACCTACAATCGCATCAGCTTGTGGTCGCATTTGGAACGCCGGGAAGAACCGGCCGCCGGCGAGGCCCGGCTGACCGCCGGTCTTGCGGCGTATCTGGAAGGTTTGCAGAAGAACGGAATTCTCTCCGCCGATGTCCATCCGATGGTGTTTCTGAGCATGATCATCGGCCCGGTCCAATTCTGGCTCCGGTATAAGGACCGGTTTGCCGAAATCCTGCACTTGCAGGAAACGGACGAGGCGCTCGACGAAATCTTCCTTCAGCAGTTCATCCCCATGCTGACCATGCATCTGGAGGATTCGGACTGACCGGATAACGGCGGCGCGGCATCCTCACGCGTTTGACGAAAAACCGGCTCCGCGGAGTATACTCCGCGGAGCCGGACCGCTCTTTGCTCCTCCGTCACTCCAAACTGATGGCGGCGCCGGCGGGCCTTACCGCGCGCCGAGACCTGCGGCCGGGCTGCCCGGTTGCACTTGCAGATCAACATTCGGCCACCCGGCGAGGAACAGCGGGTCGACGGTCAGGTCGTTCTGCCCCTGGCCGGAAAAGGCGGCCCATGTGCCGTCGGCGATCTCGGAGCGGGTGAAATCCGAATCCCGGCCGGCGGCGAATTCGGCGGTGATCTCCCCCGATTCCCGGCTGTAAAACAGATTGTCCCCTTCGCGCACGAGCGTCACTCCCGGTCCGAGATAGATGCCGGTCGGGCCGCCTTCCATCGGATCGGCGTTGAAGGCGAAGATGTTGCCCAGCAGCGTCAGCTGCACGGGCGGAGAATCCATCTCCTCCGGGTACCCTGCCACGAACGACCAATTGCGCTGGCTGAAGGTTTCGTCCCACATGTTGTAGGCGACGGTATTGTGCAGCGCCTCGACGGTGGACGGGAACACTCCCACCCAGACGGGGCTGTTTCCCTGGCCCCAGAGGATGTTGCCTTCCATTAATCCGCCGGCCCACAGTTTGATTCCGTTGAGGTGGTTGCGGATCACGCGGTTGCGCCGCACGATCACGCCCTCGGCGTTGCCGGAGCGGTCTCGGGAGTTCAGGTCGATGCCGTCGCCGCCGTTGTCGTGGATATAGCAATCCTCCACCAGCACCGGGTAGCCGCGCTCGACGGCCAATCCGTCGGAACCGTAGAACGCATCGCCTTCCATCCCGCTGCCGGTTATTTCCACCCGGCGGACGGTCATGTGGTTGCAGGGGCCGGGCGTGCAGTCGATGGCGGTGTATACGCTGCCGTGGATGATGCTGTCTTCCAGCGTGATGTACTCGACCGGCCCCTCCTCCGGCGCCTCCCCGCTCTCGCCGTAGGTGAGGTGGACGGCGGCATCGCCCCCGTTGATCTCCAGGTGATCGAGGTGCACGTAGCGGTTCCCGCCGGAAAGTTCGACGCCCCAGACGGTGAAGGAACGCAGGGAGAAGCCGCTCACGCGCAGGTGGGAGCTGCCCGCGTCGAAGACGAGGATTCCCCCGGCTTCGCCTCCGCCGTCGAGCACGGGCGACTGGCCGGGCGCGGCCCGGAAGGTGATCGGGGATTCCGCCGTCCCGGAGCGGGTGAGGTGAACCTCCTCGTCGACGGCATAGATGCCGCCGGCGAAGCAGACGACGTCGCCGGGCCGGGCGCCCTCGGCCGCCTGTTGGAACCCGGCCCACGGCTGCGTTTCGGTGCCGGGTCCGGAATCGTCGCCTTCCGCCGATACGTACCGCGTGCAGGCGGCATCCTCCGAGAGGACGGGCGCAACGGCGGCGGTGGCGGCCGGCGCGGCCCCGCCCGCCGGTGGCTCCGTCCGCGCCGGCGATTCATCTTCTCCGAAAGAGGTCAGCGTGCAGGCGAATACCGGGAGCAGCAGGGGTAGGAACACAACCCATTTTTTCATGGCCGGTCTCCATTCAGAGGGGCCCGCCCGAAACGAAACCGGATGGAAGGGAGGCGGACAGACGAACGTATCTTGGCCGGTATTATAGGCCGGGACGGCTTTATGTATTCCCGTCGGCTTGCACATCCGTTCCGGGAAAATAAAAAACCCGGCGGAAAGGTGCGGCGCCGGGGATTTCTGGTGGGCGGTATAGGGCTCGAACCTACGACCTCACGGATGTCAACCGTGTGCTCTAACCAACTGAGCTAACCGCCCAAGCGTGCGGTATTGTACCGGATTTCGAAAAGCTGTACCAGAGTTGTCGGATGGACTACCGCTTACCTCCGCCATGGAATGGGAAGATGGAGGACCGGTCAGGCGGTTTTTCGCCGGCGGGAGGGAACGCCCCCGATATTCCCCCCGGCGGTTTCTTTCCTGGAGAAGACCCGGCAAGCCGACCTGTATCGCGGGCCGGCTTGCCGGGGGCAAGAAACGTGCAGTTCTTCAGGATCCTTTCGGCAGCCCGACGGGTCAGGGGGTGATCAGGATGCTTTCCACTAAATCGGTCAGCGTCGAAAGCATCGGGACGAAAGTCCTCGGCCCCTTGTTGTTTAAATCGGTCGCCTGTTGCGAGTAGTAGGAGTCGGGATTGTCGTTGATCACACCGTAAATGGTGTTGGAAGGGTTGCCCCGGTTGTCCCATAGGCTGGGATGGGTGATCGGCATGATGACCGACACCCAGTACTTCCCGTCGGCGGTCAGCCCCTGGTACGTGAAGAACAGGTCGTGGTTGTTGATCGGGACGTATGCCTCGGCATATTGGGTGATGAAGCCGATTCCGCTCCCGCTTTGGAACTGCAGCAGAGTGGTTTGGGCGGAGAACAACTGGTGCGCGTTCAGTACGGGAAGGACGGGCAGATCGCCGCCGGCTGTGCCTCCGCCGATCAGCGCCTGCAGGTCGGAAACATCGGCGTTGACGATGTCCGGCAGCAGCGCGGCGTAATCCGCAATGGAAAACACCGTGATCACCGGCTGCATCATCCGGTTGGCCAGGAGATAGCTCGTCAGGGTGACCTTGGTGTGCATCGGGTACGTCTCGTGCGGCTGAGCACCCGCTCCGCCGGATGCGGGGATCGTCTCGCATTTGGCGGCTTTGGCCAGGGTGGATACCAGGAAAAAGGCCAATTCATTGCAGGTGGTGTTGGTCGCTTTCGGGATCGGCGCGTTCGTAGGCTGATCCGGGGGTTGATCGGGGTTCTCGGTGATCCCGGGCTGGGAGATATCGCCGGTTTCTTCCGTCGATTCCTGGGAGATGGCTCCCGGTTTTTCCGTCTCCTCGGATCCGGCGTCTCCGCCCGGAAAGGTATTGGTGAGCACGCTGCATCCCAGGAGAACCATCGCCATCAACGCAAAGGCGGCATGCTGTCGTTTCATCGCGCCTCCTTTCTGCTCTTCCATTATATAGAGGATCGCGGCCGGGGCCAGGGGGTAAGAAGTCCGCCCGGCGATGATATACTCCGTTTTATGGAGAAGATCCTGTCGCGGCCCTGGTTGCTTCTCTTGTTTGCGCCGTTGTGCTACATGGCACCCGTCCTGGCCGATCCCCTGCAAGTCCATCCCGCCGTCGACTCCGTTTATTCCGATCTGATCATCGCCCACTGGCCGAGCGCCGAATTCATCCAGCGCTCTCTCCGGCTGCACGGCGAAATCCCGCTGTGGAATCCGCATACCTTGGGCGGGACACCCTTCGCCGCCGATCCGCTCTCCGGGTTGTATTACCCGCCGTTGTGGCTGGCGCTCGTCCTCCCGCCGCCGCTGGCCTTCAACATCCTCTTCCTGCTGCACCTGGTGTTGGCCGGAACGGGAGCCTACAGATTGGCGCGGAAGGAAGGCGCCGGGAAAACGGGCGCCTTGCTGGCGGGGATCGC
>JBJYXS010000318.1:0-6937 GCA_046260075.1 Anaerolineales bacterium
ACGCGCGAGGTGGAGTTCGTCGAAGTGTGACGATCGACCATCGACGATGATTGTTGGAGTGCGGCTGCCAGCAAAGAGAAGAATCCAACAGACGCGCAGGATACCTACAAAGGGACATACAGCGATCGTCGGTCGTCGATGGTCAATAGTCGATGGTCAGTCGATTAGGATTTGCATTCGACGATTAAAATTTTCACGTAGCCCCGGCCCCATTGCGGATTGCGTACACCCCCCCGATTCCCGGGAACACCGACATCTGCTCGTCGTAGTGCACCCGGTAGCCTGCCCGCCGCAGCGCCGCGCAGGCTTCCTGGGCCAGGTGCGGCGCGTGTGTTTCGATCACGACTTGACGGATACGGGCGAAGGACTCCCCGTCGATTCCCTGCAGGACGGCCAGCTCGTCGCCTTCCACGTCGATCTTCAACACGTCGACGGATTCGATCCCCTGTTCGGCCAGGAAGGCCGAAAGGGTCCGCACCGAGGAGAGCCGCGTTTCCGGGCGGAAGAGGAAATCCGTCAAGGCGTCCCCGAGTTCGCCCTTCATGACCTCCAGCTGGCCTTCCTTTAAAGACGGCGTGGCGGTGGAGTTGCCCGCCATGTGGGGATAGAAGGTGAACGCCCGCCGGGCGCCCTCCTCCGAGCCGACGGCGAAGGAATGGACGTGCACGTTTTCCAGCCGGTTCAACTCCACGTTGCGTTTGAGGACGCTGCAGGTTTCCGGAATGGGCTCGAATGCGTGGACGACCGCACGGGGGCTGTTCCTTTTGGCAAACAGCGTGAAGAAGCCGATATTCGCGCCGACATCCAGCACGCAGGCCGCGTCCTCGCAGGTCACGCCGTGGCGCTGATACTCCTGCGCGACGAGCACCTCGTTGTAGATGAATTCCGTCTCCTCGACGCTGGAATGCGTGTAACACCGCAGGCCGTCCGGAAACGTGAGCAGCTTCAGGGAATCCGGACCCGCTTCCACATCGCGAACGTGCACGAAATCCGGCGAGAGATTCGGATTATGCTCCATGATGTGTTCATTCCTCCGGGGAATCCATCCTATTCGGATTTTTCTTCCTCAACCGGCTCCTCGTCCAGGAGGCGCGGGCTGCGTTCCGGATCGGGCGACGGCATGGGTCCGATGGGCGGGCCCTGGGACGGAGCCGCATGCAGCCCCGCGGCGTCGGGGACGATGTGGATCTTCACCCTGCCCGCTGCCTCCTTCAGCTGCCGCTCGATATCGTCGGCGGCCTGCTGCACGCCGCCGTCGCTTTGGGTTTTCTTCCCGAGATCGCGGGCCCGCTTCTGGACCACGGGCTGTTCCACCGCGCGCAGCGCGGCCGCCAGCCCCTCGGCGGTCAACTCGGTCCGCTCCAGCATGGTCCCGATCCCCCGCTCGGCGACCATGCCGCCCCACGCCGCCTGCATATCGAAGGCGGGCACGACGACCGACGGCACGCCGGCCGTGATCACCGCCCCCGCCGTTCCGGCCCCGCCGTGATGGACGGCCGCCTTCATGCGCGGCAGCAGCCAATCATGCGGCAGGTCGTCCGCCACCAGGATGCCCGGCGGGAATTCCTTGCGGCCGTCCACCGTGCGGCGGAGGAGCACGGCGCGGTTTCCCGTCATCCGCAGCGCCTCGAGGATCTCGTTCGTCATGGCGGCCTTATCGTGAATCCCCCAGCTGCCGAACCCGATATAGACGGGCGGCGGTCCGGATTGCACGAATTTGCGCAGCAACGGATCGACGGATTCCTCCTGGGGCAGGATCCACCATCCCGTCTGCACCACCCTCTCGGACCAATCCGCCGGCCGCGGCAGGAAATGCGTGCTCCAGGCCGCGAACATCGGGAAACGTGAAAGGTGTACGGACCAATTCCGCGTCACCAATGGGTCCAAGCGCATGCGTCTTTCCCGCCGCCACGCGTTGATCTTGTCGGAGATGAAAAACCCGAACGAAAACAGCAGGAAACCGGCGGTCAGGCGGTTGAGGAAGGCGCCCCGATCCTGGATGCGTCCGTCCCAGAAGCAGTACGACTCATTGGGAAGGAACCCCGGATCGAAGTGCGCCAGAAAAATGGGCACCCCGCGCCCTTCGGCGATGTGCACGGACGGCGGCGTGGTAAGCACCTTGGAGAGAATCACATCCGCTCCGCCGCTGGCCTCCCAGAAAGCCCGCATCTGGGGGGCGGTGATCTTGCGCGAGTAGTCCGTGGTGGCCCGCAGCATTTCGGGCACATTCCTGCTGGCAGCCAGGGCGTGCATCAGGCCCTCGGTATCGTCCTCGGGCATGGCGAAGAATTCGAGCCCATGCTCCCCGACCAGCTCGCGGAACGGTTCCCGCGCCGCCAAGCGGACCTGGTGTCCACGGCGGATCAGTTCCTCCCCCAGAGCGATGAACGGCTGGATGTCGCCGCGCGTTCCCCAATCCAGCACGGCGAATCGATAGGATGTCTTCCGCTTGAAGTTCTTCATATGGGCGGACGGCCAAACGGCCTTTTTTTCCGGGGTCAAGGTTGCCTCCGATGGTTTTGCGCGATGGGACCGCCGTCGACGGCGCTCTCCCCTAGACGTCTTCGGCGGGTTCCTCCGCCTCCGCGTCGCCGCCGGTGACGCGGCCGCGTTCCAGCGGATCGGGCGACGGAAGATCTTCGATGTATTTGCCGGAGGTGAAGACCGGATGAACCTCGGTCAACTTCAACTCCCGTTGCGGCGCGGTTTCTGCGGTCGCCTCCCACAGACGCCGTTCAATCTCATCGGCCGCCTGTTCCACGCCCCGTTCATCCCGCAGCAGCACGCCGGTCCGCCGCGCCTGCTCGCGGACCGCTTCTTGTTCGACTTCGCGGATCGCGGCCGCCAGGGTCTCCGCATTCAGCTCCCGCCGGTCGAGCATCGCTCCGATTCCCTTTTGGCTTACCAGGCGGCCCCACGGCTTCTGCGCGTCGAACGCGGGGACGATGACGGACGGAATCCCCGCCATCGACACGGCTCCGGTGGTGCCCGCCCCGCCGTGGTGGACGGCGGCCTTCAGCCGGGGAAACAACCATTCATGGGGAATGGAATCCGCAACAAGGACATTCGGCGGATAGTCCGGCCGCCGGTCCACCGTCGCGCTCAGCAGGACGGCCCGGTTCCGGGTGATTCGCAGCGCTTCCAGCACCGCATCGGTCACGGGCGCCTTATCGTGGATATCCCAACTGCCGAATCCGATGTACAGCGGGGGCGGCCCCGAGAGGACGAAATCGCCCAGCCGCCGCTGGGGGGCTTTCTTGCGCGGAAGCCGCCACCATCCCGTCTGCACGTACCATTCCGGCCAATCCGCAGAGCGCGGAAGGAAATGCGGGCTCCAGACCATGAAGGTCGGAAAGCGTAACAAATTGCCGGCCCAATTGCGGCGGGCCAGCCGGTCCGGCGGCATCCCATGCTTTCTGCGCCAGGCATTGATCCGGTCCGCCACCGTCAGGGCGAATACCATCTGCATAAGGCGGGGCATGAAGCGGTTGAGCCGCACGCCCATATCCTTGAATTGGTCGCCCGCCATGCAGTAATCCTCCCCGGGGATGAATCCGGGATCGATGTGCGCCTGGAAGACGGGCAATCCGCGCCGTTCGGCGATGTGAAGGGCGGGCATCGTGGACACCGCCTTGGTCAGGATGACGTCGGCGCTGCGGCTTGCCTCTTCGAAGAATTTAAATTGCGCGGGGAGCAGCTTCCGCGAATACGACGCGCTGAGCGGCAGCATGTCGGGAATGCCCTTGGCGCGCGCCATGGCCTTCATGAAGTCTTCGGTGCCGTCGTCGGGCATGGTAAAAAATTCGACCCCCTGCTCCGCCGCCAATTTCCGATACGGTTCCCGCGCGGCCACCACCGCCCGGTGGCCGCGGCGCACCAGTTCGGCGGAGAGAGCGATGAAAGGCTGGACGTCGCCGCGCGAGCCCCACAACAGCGCGGCGAAGGAGTAAGCCTTCTTGCGGCGGAGGTTCCGACGGTGTGCGGGCGGCCACGGATGCTGCGGTTTTTTTTCCATAATCCCCTCCACGGGCCGCGGAATGCGCGGGCCGGACGATATGCGCGAGGCGCCCGGTGCGCCTCAGCCGGGTATCTTCTCTCCCACCAGCCGGATGAACTGGATCAGATCGGGCAGTTCGAAGGGCTTTTCCAGAATGTTGAGGTTGTTTTCCTCAATGAACCGCCGGGTGACCAAATTGGCGGTATCCCCCGTGATGAAGATGATCTTCGAGGCCAGGTGCGGTTTTTCGGATTGGATCCTGCGGTAGAAATCCATACCCGAAAGGCCGGGCATGCGGAAATCGCACAGGATCACGTCGAATTCGGATTCGGCCAAGCGCGCCAAACCGCCCTCGCCGTCGCCGGCGGCATCCACCGTATAGCCGCGGCCGACCAAGGCCTTGGTGAGCACGTCCAGCACGTTGGGCTCGTCGTCGATGATCAAGATCCGCAACTGTCCGGCGGCCGGTTCGACCGGCGCGCGTTCCTCCCGTTCGGCGGACGGCTTTTCCTCCTCGGCGGCCACCGGCAGTTCGACGAAGAAGGTCGTCCCCTCCCCGACCGAACTTTCCGCCCAGATATTGCCCCCGTGCTCGCCGACGATCCCATGGCAGATGGAAAGCCCCAATCCGGTGCCGCCGCTTTCGGGCTTGGTGGTGAAGAAGGGATCGAAAATCCGGGTCAGGATCTCCTTGGGAATCCCCGGTCCCGTATCGCGGATGGATACCCGCACCACGGTGGGGGAATCCGTCCCGCGCACGTAATATGTGGAGGGCCCGCAAACCGTAGTGATCTTCAGATCCCGCCGGCCGGCAACGGCATGCATGGCGTGGATCGAATTCTGGATCAGGTTCATGAACACCTGGGTCAGCTGGTAGTGGTCGGCCGAAATCGTCGGCAGGCCGGGCGAGAGATCCAGCGCGACCTCCACATCCGCGGATTCGATTTCATAAGTGATCAGGTCCAGGCTGTTGCGCAAGGCCTCGTTCACATGCACCTTTTCGCGGTGGATCGGCCGCTGGCGGGCGAAATCGAGCAGCCCGCGGACGATCTTCCCCGCCCGCAGGGCTTCCGACACCACCTTCTCCAGATTCCCCTGAACAACCCCGCCGAGCTTTTCCTGCTGCACCAGCTGGGAATACAGCACCACGGAGGTGAGCGGGTTGTTCAGTTCATGGGCGATCCCGGCCGCCAGTTGGCCGATGGCGGCCAATTTCTCGGATTGCACCAGCCGGGCCTGGGCCTGGCGGAGAGCGTCCAATTGGATCTGCAAATCCTCATGCAGCGATTGGCGCTGAATGGCGGTGGCCGCCATTTCGCCGATCGCCGTCAGCATGCGGATATCGTGGTCGCCGATCGGGCGCGAGCGTCCGATCCAGATCGTGCCGATCACCTTCCGGTTGGCGATCAGCGGCGCCTGAGCCACAGCCGTCATGCCGCGGGTCAGCTGCAGCGGCGCCGAGGCGGCATCCGGCCGTCTTCCCTTCCCGCCCAAGGCCGGCTCGGCCCCCTCCGGCTCCGCCTCCCGCGGCAGCGGCAATCCCTTCAAGGTCTCCCACCGCCGGCTTCCCAGCTCCACGACGCTCCCGCCGCTTTCCGGATCCCGCAGGGCGAGCACGGCCCCGTCGGCTTTCATCAGGACGGCCAGTTGATCGACAAGGATCGAATAAATCTCCGCCCGGCTCTGGGCGGCGCGCATGGCGGTGGATATCTTGGCCAGGACCTCCAATTCCTCGGTCCGCCGCAGGGTTTCCTCCTCCGCCCGCTTGTGTTCGGTGACATCGTTGAGCAGCAGCAGCCGCTTGTTATGGATCCGCGCCCCGAGCAGGTCGACGATCCGTTCGCCGCCGTCCCGGGTCCGCATCCGGCAGCCGTCCAACTCGACGTCTGTCCCGCCCTGCTCGGCCGACTCCTCCGCCCGCCGCCAGAGGGCCAGGGTCTCCCCGCGCACCCCGTCCTCCGGGATCAGCAGCCGCCAGAAGGTATTCTGATCGGGGAGATCCTCCAGGTGGTATCCGAATGTGGAGAAGAAGCGCTCGTTGAGGAATTCCGCACGGCCGTCCTCGTGGAACACGGCGATCGGGAAGGGGAAATGCAGGGTCAGCAGGCGGAACAACTCTTCTCTTTGGGTGAGGGCTTCCACCGCGCGGCGCTGTTTGAGGATGCGGTGGAACCCATACGCCAGGAGCTGGGTGTGGACCATGTCCCGGGGCTCGTAAGATCCCTCTTTGTTGCCCACCCCCAGCACCGATACCACGCGCCGTCCGTCGAGGACCGGGACGGCGAGCAGCCGTCGGACGGGTGCACTGCTGTCTGGCATGCCTTGCACGCAGCGCCAGGACGGGCTGGAGCGGCACACCACCGGACGTTTTTGACGGATGCAATCGGTCCAGTTGCCCGCTTTTTCGATCGGGATCGGCACACCTTCCTCTCCGGTGAGATCGACGGTCAATTCCCCCACCCAGGATTTCAGCACGACGGCCTTCTGGTCTTCGGTCAGAAAATAATAGAACCCCACGCGGCTGTCGGTGAAATGCACCGCCTGTTCGAGCACATGCTCGAACAGCTCCCGTTCCGAGAGCCGCGAAGACGTCTCGTAGAGTTCCAGCAGGAAGCTGCCCCATTCCACTTCCGTGGTGAGGCGCCGTTCCTTGCGGGTGTGCGCGCTGACGTCGACCGGCGAGACGATCGCCCGCCGCCAGTCGGCTTCGCATCCCCTCGCCATATGCACCCGCCGGATGATCGAGAGCCCCTCGCCGTCGAAGGTTTTCATCTCCAGGTCGGATTCGTGGGTCAGGCGCCCCTCGGTCAGGGCGATCAACTCCTCGCGCATCACATTGCGCCAGTCCTTTTCGGACGGTAGCGGGGGATTGGCCAGAAAACCTTCCCGGCCTTCGTACTGGAAGAGCTCCAGCGCCGCGGGATTGACGTCGGTCACCCG
>JBJYXS010000319.1:0-3899 GCA_046260075.1 Anaerolineales bacterium
GCCAGGGCCAGCACGGCCCAAGCCGCACGGGCCGCCGCCAGCCGGCGGCTCACCGTCTGTGGTCCGGGGCGCAGAAAGGACAATCGATGGCGCAACCGGGAGATGTTCATATCGCCTCCAGCATATGCGTGTCCGAGAATTTGCGGAAGGTTAGGGACGGGGGTGTTGTGTGCCGTTTGTCGGTCGATTGCGGGTCGGCGGGGGTTTCTTGCCCTCTGTCATCCTGAGGGCGCGGGTTTTGCGCCCGAAGGATCCAGCGTCCTCTTCCCCCTGTCATCCTGAGGCCTTACGAAGTAAGGCCGAAGGATCCCGTGCCTCTTAATGACGCTGGATCCTTCGGGTGTGAAGAGCACACACCCTCAGGATGACAGAGGCTTCAGGATCCCGCACCACAGTAGGACGCGTCAATCCCGTTCCAGCAGGTATCCCTGGCCGCGCCGGTTGACCACCCGGTTGCCGGATTCGCCGAGCGCATTGCGAAGCTTTTTAACCACGCCCCGCGCCCGTTCGGGATCCAGCGTTTTCTCCTCCGGCCAAAGAGCGGCCTCGATCTCCTGAGGGGTGAGCACCCGGCCGGGTTTTTCCAGGAAGGTTTTCAAAAGGGAAAACTCCGTCGGGGTCAGATGGACCGGCCGGCCGCCGACCGTCGCCTGGTTGCGGCGGAGGTCGATCAGGAACGGACCGCCCTGAAGCAATCCGTCCACGGATTGCCGGCGGACGAACTGCTCGAGGATAGATCCGATATACCGGCCGTCGTGCACCAGGCCGGCTTCGGATAAGCCGGCGCCCGCACCGCCGAGGATCGGCAGGGCCGCAAGAGCGTACCGTTCTTCTTCCTCCAGATCGTTCCAATAATATTGCAGGTGCGGTTCGAGGTCGGCAAGCATCCGGCGGCGGATCTCGGGGAGAGCTCCGGAGGGGATTTCGCCGTCGTCGGAAGCGGCTTCGAAGGCGCGGTATCCGCCGACTTGCAGGAACAGCGGGTGCGGGCCGGAGAGAGCGAGGATGGCATCCAGCGACCGTCCGGTGAACGTTTTCCCGGCCTTTGCGGAAAGGCCCGTCAGCAGGTTGCGGGCTTCCACATCCTCCAGCGGCCCGAGCGTCAGCGGGGCGAAGAAATTAAAGAACGGCGAAGCCAGCGTTTCCGCATGCGCACGACCGAGTTTCCATAAAGGGTCCTTCGACGCCGTGACAAACCGGATGGGGTATTGGGCGGCCAGGCCCCGCAGGCGGTTAAAGAGAGCGGGGCCGAATTGGGGATTGGCCGCCAGGAGTTCGAACTCGTCCATCAGAACGACCAGGCACCGGTCCGGATCGGCGAAATCCCTTCGAATCCGTTCGAGGAAATCGGCGTAGGAGACGGATTGGGCTTGCCCGCCCAACGCGCCGTCGATGGCGCCGTAGAACGCTTCCTCCGGCACCCCGTCGAGGGTTCCGCCGTCGAGCAGCAGGAAGGTCATGCGTTCCGGCGGGCAGGAATGGGCGGCGGCGATCTCCGGGTTTGTCAGATGGACGAGCAGCGAGGTTTTTCCGATCCGCCGCGGGCCGGAGAGGGACACGCTCTGGCCCTTCCGTAACAGGTCGAAAAGGTAGGACGTTTCACGGGTGCGGCCGAAGAAGAAGGCGGGATCCGCCACCGGACCGCGATGATAGAAAGGATTCCCTTCGCTCATGGGCTGATTGTAGCACGGGCGCAGCATGCGTTACCGGCAATCGACCGGTGGGCAAACCGTGTTTGATGGCGGATCGGAACCGATGCTACAATGGCGGCGGCGCCGTGGGATAGCAGCGCCCAATGGGAGGATGTATATGCATTTAGCACGCAAAGCGGGGATCATCGGATTGACGCTTCTCGCCATCATCACCTTGTGTTCCTGTGGGAGTGGCGCGGGTTCCACGGGGCCGGCGTCTCCGACGCTCACGCTCTGGCAATTGCCGCCGGAGTTCACACAGACGGCTCCGCCCACGATGACTTTCACCCCTTCACCGAGGGTATCCCCCACGCCGACGGTGCCGGAACTGCAGCAGGCCGCCGCCGTTCCGCTGGCGGCGGGTTGGAAACACACCTGTGCCATCACCCCCGAAGGGGCAGTGATGTGCTGGGGCGAAAACGAAAACGGGCAGTTGGGCGATGGATCGCGGACGGACCGCAACCGCCCGGTGGACGTGGTGAACATCGATGTCGCCGCGACTGCCGTCGCCGCCGGATCGGCGCATAGTTGCATCCTGACGGAGGAGGGCGGGGTGAAATGCTGGGGCCGCAACCTGGAAGGCCAACTGGGTGACGGGACGGCCGAACGCTCGAGCGAGCCGGTGAACGTCGCCGGTTTGGAAAGCGGCGTCGCGGCGATCGCCGCCGGAGATTTCCATACCTGCGCGCTGATGGAGACGGGAAGCGTCATGTGCTGGGGCGAAAACGAATCCGGCCAGTTGGGCGATGGAACATCGGAATCCCGCAGCTCACCCGTGGAGGTTCAGCTGGGGGAAGCGGTGGCGACGGGCGTTACGGCCGGAACGGCCCACAGCTGCGCCTCGACGGCAAGCGGCGAGGTCTTGTGCTGGGGAAGCAACCAATATGGCCAATTGGGAGACGGGTCCGAGGATCCCTCCCGCGCCGTTCCGGACGCCATAACGGGTTTTCCCGAAGGCTTCACCGCCCTTTCTGGTAAGGGCGACAGGACCTGTGTCCAGGGGGTGGACGGCATGCTGTATTGCTGGGGGCAGAACAAATACGGCGAGCTGGGGGATGGAACGCATGATATGCAGCCCGTTCCGGTTTTGGATTCGGCGGTGGCCGAGCCGGTAAAGGCCTTCGGGATAGGATGGAGCCATACGTGCGGCATAATGCCGGACAATACTCTTTTCTGCTGGGGGTGGAACTTCTACGGGCAACTGGGCGAAGGATCCACAGCCAACCGGCGCGAACCGGAACAAGTGCAGGGATTGAACGGAACCCCCGTATACGTGGTCGGCGGCGGCGGACACACTTGTGCGATCCTCGAGGATGCCGGTGTTGATTGTTGGGGTTGGAACGAGAGCGGCCAATTGGGCAATTACACGAACGATGACAGCCTGCTGCCGGTGGAGGTTTTCAATTTGACGGCGATGCTGCCTGAATAGAAACCGGGCCGTCCACGCGCAACGTCTGCGAAAAAACCGCCGGGTGCGATCTCCCGGCGATTTTTTTCCAAGGAAAGCGGAAGTGGATCCGGGCCGCGACGTGCGCTGGGTTCTATGTGGATCGTCCGGCTGAAAGAATCCGGTCCGCCGGATCCCGTCTACGAACCCGCAAGACTAAATCCGCCGGACGGCTGGTGGCGGATTTCTTTCCAATGGCTGTATGATGTAGGAACCGTCCGCTGTTCACGAGGTCAGGCCATGCCCGCTCCTTCTCATGCTCCGTTCAACAACGACGGCCCGGCGCACATTTCCGGTGAAAAAACACCGGGTTGCTTTCCGCTCTCCGCCTCCGGCCGATCCGCGCCGCTTTGCGTGTGCGCCGGGGATTTTCCCGGCGTCCACCGCGTGGCGCAGTTCCTGCGGGACGATATCGGACGGGTGACCGGCGCGGAACCCGAACTGCTGATGGATGCACTCCCTTCCGGGCGGGAAATCGTACTGATCGGAACACTGGGGCGGAACCCGCTGATCGATCGGATGGCGTACGCGGGGGCGTTCGACGCGGCGGATCTCGAAGGAAAGCGCGAAACGTTCGTGCGGCAGGAGGTCCGAAGCCCGGCGCCGGATGTGGACCGCGCCTTGGTCATCGCCGGCAGCGACAAACGCGGCACGCTGTACGGGATGCTGGATCTTTCCCGGCGGATCGGCGTGTCGCCGTGGCACTGGTGGGCCGACGTTCCGGTCCATCGGCGGCCCGAACTCTATGTCAGGCCGGAGCG
>JBJYXS010000319.1:3909-4631 GCA_046260075.1 Anaerolineales bacterium
CCTGGGTGAACCGGCCGTGGCGTACCGGGGGATCTTCATCAACGACGAGTCGCCGTCGCTCGACAAGTGGGCCCACGAGCAATTCGGCGGATTCAACCACCGCTTCTATGAGAAGGTCTTCGAATTGATCCTGCGCCTGAGGGGCAATTTCCTTTGGCCGGCGATGTGGGGGCGGGCTTTTTTCGACGACGACCCGGCGAACCCGGATTCGGCCGATCTGTTCGGGATCGTGATCGGCACCTCTCACCATGAACCGATGATGCGGGCACATGCCGAGTGGGGGCGGTACGGGACCGGGGCATGGAACTACGCGGAGAACGAGACGGTGCTGCGGAATTTCTGGGAAAAAGGAATCCGCGGGATGGACGGCCGAGAGTGGGTCGTCACCCTCGGCATGCGCGGGGACGGCGACATGCCGATGACCGCTGAGACGAATATAGCCCTGTTGGAGCGGATCATCGCCGACCAGCGGGAGATCATCGCGCGGTTGACCGGGAAGGATCCGGCCGCCGTCCCGCAGGCGTGGGCGCTGTACAAGGAAGTCCAGGCATACTACGACATGGGAATGCAGGTCCCGGAGGACGTCACCCTGCTGCTGTGCGACGACAACTGGGGCAACGTGCGCCGGCTGCCCGACCCCGGATCAGGGAAGCGGGCGGGTGGGTATGGCATGTATTACCACTACGATTACGTCGGCGGGCCACGCAACTATAAATGGCTGA
>JBJYXS010000320.1:0-7302 GCA_046260075.1 Anaerolineales bacterium
CTCTACGACCGCGACGGGGATGCGCACTACGATACGATCAGCGCGTTCATCAAATCGCTGCGCGGCTCGGATCCGGATGCGGCCCTGTATTGGATGGCGCGCATGCTCTATTCCGGGGAGGATCCGCGCTTCATCCTGCGGAGGATGCTGATCCTGGCCGGCGAAGACATCGGCCTGGCGGATCCGAACGCGCTGATCGTGGCCAACGCGGCGGCTCAGGCGTTCGATTACGTCGGCATGCCGGAGGGAATCTACCCGATGGTCGAGGCGGCGCTCTACCTCGCCACCGCGCCCAAATCCAACAGCGCGCTGGCGTATTTCCAGGCCTATGAAACGGTGGAACGGCGCGGCGTCACCGAGGTGCCGGACCATTTGAAGGATTCCAACCGCGATGCCAAGGGGCTGGGGCACGGCGAAGGGTATATCTACCCGCATCAGCGGGAAGGCCACCACGTCGGCCAGCAATACCTGCCGACTCTTCTTCAAGGCACCTACTTCTACAAGCCGACGGACATCGGCTACGAAGCGACGGTCCGGGAACGGTTGGAAAGATGGCGGCGCGCCCAGGAGAAAGCGCTCGGAGTCACTGAGACGTCGACGCTGCCCACGCCGTCTCACGAGGAAGCGGAATCGATCAAGCGCAAGATGGGATTCCGCAAAGTGTGACGTCCTCATCCCATCCTTCTCCCGCTGCCGTTTCCGGGCGGAGGCGGATGAGTGGGGAAGGGGAGGAAAGAACAAAGAGGGGTGACCCGCAGAATTCTTTTTCCCAGGAGGATAGCATGTACAAATTCGAAGTCTACAAGGACAAAGGCGGCGAGTATCGATGGCGCCTGGTCGCGCCGAACGGGCAGTCGATCGCGGATTCGGGCGAGGGGTACTCCAGCAAGGAATCCTGCCTGGAGGGCATCGCATCGGTGAAGAAAAACGCCCCCGACGCACAGATCGTCGAGGTATAGCCTTCCGCGGGATTTTCCGCTATCCGGCATCCTGAAGACCTGACAGGTCGGATAACCTGTCAGGTCTTCAACGCAGGTTGTCTACGATATGGCCGATCGGTTGTTTCCAAAAAATTTTCTCTGGGGGGTTGCCTCCTCCGCCTACCAGATCGAGGGCGCTCACGATGAAGACGGCAAGGGCCCGTCGGTCTGGGATTGGTATTCGCACCTCGGCGGAAAAACAGCCGGGGGCGATACCGGCGACGTCGCCTGCGATCACTATCACCGCTGGAAGGAGGACCTCGATCTGCTGCGCGCACTCGGGGTCGGCGCCTACCGGTTCTCGGTTTCGTGGTCGCGGGTGATGCCCGAGGGCAGGGGGCGCATCAACGCGGCGGGGCTGGATTTCTACGACCGCCTGATCGACGGCCTGCTGGCGCGCGGGATCGAACCCTTCCCGACTCTTTTCCACTTCGATCTTCCCCTGGCCCTGCACCGCAAGGGGGGCTGGCCGGAGCGGGATACGGCGGCGGCCTTCGGCGAATACGCGGCCGCCGTCGCCGGGCGTTTGGGGGACCGGGCGAAGTGGTGGATCACGATGAATGAACCGCTCGTCGTCGCCATGCTGGGATACCTGTTGGGCAAACATGCGCCGGGACGGCGTCATCCGGGCGCTTACGCCCGGGCTCTGCACACTCTCCTGCTGGCTCACGGCGAGGCGGCGCGCGCCATCCGCGGGTCGGCCAAAAGCGATCCGAAGATCGGGATCGCGCTGAACCTCTCGCCGGTTCATCCCTTCCGCGACCGCCCGGAAGATCGCCGGACGGCGGCGGTCTTCGACATGATGGCCAACAGCATCTGCCTGGATCCGATCCTGCGCGGATCCTATCCGCCGGATCTCTGGCGCCGCTTCGGACCCTTCGCGCCCCATCTCGGGGCGGATGATATGCAGCGGATCGCCGAGCCGTTGGATTTTCTTGGGATCAACTACTACACGCGCCAGGTCGTTTCCGGCCACCGGTGGATACCCTTTGTGGGCGGGCGCTTGCGCCGTCCGCCGCGCGGCGAGTTCTCCCCGATGTGGGAGGTGTATCCGCCCGGATTGGGGGAGCTGGTCGAGCGGGTGTGGACCGATTACCGTCCGCCGATGATCCTGGTGACCGAGAACGGAGTTCCCGTCCGGGATGCTCCGGACGGAGACGGCGCGGTGCGCGATCCCGAGCGGATATCCTACCTGGAACGCCACCTGCAGGTGCTGCACAACACGATAAGCAAACCGATTCCGGTGAAGGGGTATTTCGTCTGGTCGCTGACGGATAATTTCGAATGGGAGCTGGGATATGCGATGCGGTTCGGGCTGATCTACATTGATTACGCCACCCTGAAACGGATACCGAAATCATCCTTCCACTGGTATGCCGGGGTGATCCGCCGCAACGGCTTGGAGGGGGCGCGATGACCACGCTGCTGCTGATCCGCCATGCCCAAACCGATTGGCTGGGGGAACGCCTGGCCGGCCGGACGCCGGATGTGCATTTGAATGCGGCCGGGCGGAAACGGGCGGAGGAGGTGGCGGCCATGCTCCGGCCGATCGCTCTGGAAGCGGTGTATTCCTCTCCGCTGGAACGGGCGCTGGAGACCGCGGAACCCACCGCCCGCGCCGCCGGAAAACGGATTCGGATCGACGAGCGGCTGCAGGAAGTCGATTTCGGCGAATTGAGCGGCAAGCCGTATGCCGAATTTAAAAAGCAGCCGATTTGGGACGACATCCATATCCGGCCCGCGGAGATCCGTTTTCCGGGCGGCGAGAGCCTGCAGGAAGTCCAGGACCGGTCGGCCGGGATCCTCCGCGAGATCGGCGGCGGCCGGATATCCGGAGCGGCGGCGATATTCACCCATGCCGATACGATCCGCTTGGCGCTGGCGTATTTTCTCCGGATTCCGCTGGCGGCGTATCATGCATTGGTTGTGGCGCCGGCTTCCGTTTCGGTGTTATCCTTTAACCGGAAAGGAGCGGTGCGGCTGATCGGTGTGAACCTTCCCCCGGGAACCCCCTTGGAAGGGATTCCGGGATAGCGGATCCCAGGAGCGATATGTCCTCTTCCCATTTCGAAATCCGGCCGGTGGAACGGATCACCGTCGGTGCGGTCGGCGAACCGGGGCACCGCGTGTTCTACCTGCAGGCCGGCGGCGGCGGACGGAGCCTCACCCTGCGCGTGGAAAAGGAGCAGGTGTTGATGCTGGCGATGTCGATCGAGCAATTCCTCGGCGACCTGCAGCAGCGTTTCCCCGACCTCTCGGAAGCCGATCCGGCGTATGAAGAGACGGACATGCAGCTCGAACAACCGCTGGAGCCCGCCTTCCATATCGGGAACATGGGGCTGGGGTACGATGAGAAGGAGGACCGGTTGTTGTTCATCCTCCGGCAGGCCGTGGAGGAAGCCGCATCCCGGGAGGAGGCTTCGGAGGCTTCCCTTTGGTGCACCCGCGAGCAGTTGCTGCAGCTGGCGCGCTGGGGTGTGGAGCTGGCGCGGCGCGGCCGGCCGATCTGCGGCAACTGCGGTAATCCCATTGATCCTTCCGGGCACTTCTGCCCGCGGAAAAATGGGCACAAACACTAGTCCCTGCCGGCGCCTGCTGGCGACGGATGAGTGTCTGGATATCCTGCGCCGCGGAGCGGTGGAAGTGCGCGGGCTGTTCCGGCTGGGATCCAACGATACCTTCCTGTGCGAAGTGAAAGCGGAGTCCGGCTCGCTGCCGGCGGTGTATAAGCCGACCCGGGGGGAACGGCCGTTGTGGGATTTTCCCGGCGGTAGCCTGGGCAAACGAGAAGCGGCCGCTTTCGAGTTGGACCGCCTGACGGGCTGGGATTTTGTTCCGCCGACCGTCTTCCGGACCGAAGGCCCTTTGGGTCCGGGTTCCTTCCAGGAGTATTTGGAGCTGGATTTGGAACAGAACTACTTCCTGGTCCGGGATCAGGATCCCGATGTGCTTCGCCGGGTGGCGGTATTCGACATCCTCATCAACAACGCGGACCGCAAAGCCATGCATGTCGTGCGCGATGACTCTGGAGCGGTGCGGTTGATCGACCATGGGGTATGCTTCCATAAGGATTGGAAGTTGCGGACGGTGATCTGGGATTTCGCCGGTGAAGATCTGCCGCAGGACGCCTTACAGGTCCTGGAAAAAACGTTCTTTTCCGGATCGAAGGACCGCCTGCGGGCCGCGTTGGAACACCTGCTGGCGGGCGAGGAGATACAGGCTCTGGAATCGCGGGCCGATATGCTGTGGAGAACCCGGCGCTTTCCGTCTCCCGGGCCGGGGGTTTCCGTCCCTTGGCCGATTTGGGCTTGAAAAACAGGGAAAAAACCGCTGAATTTTAAAAAAAGGTGATTAATTGTCGCGGAATTAGTGACGACAGGCGTACCGGTTTTCAACACTAAAGCGTTATAATTTTATAAAAAAGAGGGTTTTTTACCTTCTGCCGCGGTATCCCGCGGCCGACGCCGAATATCTGGGATTGGAGAGGAATCCAGGGGACCGATATGGAAACCAGGCAGTGGATCCGCAAAGATGGAATTGTGAACGTTTCGCCCGTTCTGGAGGGTGATAAGTGGTATATAACAAAGGTGCAGGAGGTCGGCAGCGGATCCTTTTCCATCCTCCCGCCGCAATTGGCAAACGGGCCCCTGACGGCGGATAAGGGGCGGAAAATCCGCATCAGCGTACCCACCCGGGAGGGGTTGTTCCTCTTCACTTGTGAAGTGTTGACGGAATCGGGGGAAACCGCTTCCAGCATCGAGTTGGAGTTGCCGAAGGAGGTGGTTCACTTGGAACGGCGGGCTTTTCCACGTCTTCCGATACAATTGGAAACGCAGTACGCGGAAATCCGGAACAGCTCCGGCGAACTGACGTTTTCCCAATCCACCTCGCGCGACATCAGCGGCGGGGGGATATGCCTGGAGACCAACCGGATCTGTCCAAGAGAAACGCTTTTGCGGGTGAAGTTCCAAATCCCCCTCGGCGAAATGGAACAGGAACTGATCCTTACGGGTAGGATCGTACGTTCGGTTCCCGGGGAGGGAGCCCGGAAGAGTCAGCTTGGAGTGGAGTTCATCGATATCACGCCGCGTCAGCAGGAATCCCTGGCACAGTTCGTTATGGACCGCACCCGGGGAAAAGAGCTGCCGGCGTAAACCACCGAAAGGGAAAAAGAGGAGTCACGGATGCCGTTAAATGCCAAGCAACTCATCGACCAGTGGGTCGCGAATTATCCTGAGGATAAAGCCGGCGGCATGGATGCGGAGATTCAGGTGAATTTCACCGGCGAAGGCGGCGGCAGCTGGATCATCAAGTTCGCGGAGGGGAAAATCTCCGCCGCAGAGGGACAGGCTTCTGCGCCGCGGTTGACCGTGACCACCGGTTTGGCGGATATCCTGGCCATTGCGGAGGGCAAGCTCGACGCGATGGCGGCATTCATGCAGGGGAAAGTGAAGTTGGAAGGCGACGTCGGCCTGGCGATGCGCATGGTCAGCATGCTTAAGGGTTCCTGAAACAGGCCGGATATGTCCGGCGCCGCCGTTCATCGCTCGGGATTTATCGCCGTTGTCGGCCGCCCCAATGTCGGAAAATCGACGCTGCTTAACGCGCTGCTGGGGCAGAAGATAGCCGGCGTCTCACCCCGGCCGCAAACCACCCGCCGCCGGCAGATGGGCATTCTCACCCTTCCCGCAGCCCAGATCATATTCCACGACACCCCGGGATGGCACGTCCCCAAGGACCGTTTGGGCGAGGCGATGGTCCGCAGTTCGGAGGCGGCGGTCTCCGATTCGGACGTGGTGTTGCTGCTCGCCGATTTGACGGAAGCGCCGGCCGATGCGGACCGCGAGTTTGCCGCATGGCTGGAAAAAAACCGGCGCACCGCACCGGTCGTCATGGCCCTTACCAAGTCGGACGCCGTATCCGCGGCCGTCCGGGAGAAGCGCGCGGCGGAATACGGCCGTCTGCTTCCCGATGCCGGCTGTTGCGTCATCTCAGCCGAGCGCGATCAGGGATTGCAGGATCTGTTGGAGATGCTCATCTCCCGATTGCCGGAGGGCCCGGATCTCTATCCGGAGGAGGCAATCACCGACTTCTCCGAGCGGGAGATCACAGCCGATCTGATTCGCGAGGCGGCGCTGCACAGGCTGCGGGCGGAGGTTCCCCACGGGGTGGCCGTGCGGATCGATCAGTACCGCGAGCGGGGAACGGAAGGCGCTTACGTGGAGGCGACCCTCTTCGTGGAAAAACCGTCGCACAAAGCGATCGTCATCGGGAAGGGGGGAACCATGCTGAAGGCGATCGGAAGCGACGCGCGGCGGAGCATCGAGAAGATGAGCGGACGCCGCCTGTTCCTCCAATTGCGCGTCAAGGTGCTTCCCGGCTGGCGCAACCGGGAGGATGCGCTGCGAAGGCTGGGATATCTTCCCCGCAAGAAATAGGCGCGCTGCATCCTTCCGAAAAACCGTCCACATCGGACTGGTTGTACCAAATGCGAATCTGGCGCATAATGCATTCGGTGGTCGGCCGCCGAAGCCGGACTCCGGCGGCGCGCAAGGAGCGCTCATGGATGTAGATATCCTGCTGGATCATTACGCTTCTCCGTTCAGTGCCCGCTACGGATCCGTCGCCATGCGGCGGATCTTCTCCGAGAAGAACCGCCGCATGCTGTGGCGCCGGATATGGATTGCCCTGGCGGAGACGCAGCACAAGTTCGGCCTGGTGACGGCGGAACAGGTGGAGGATTTGCGGCTGCACGCGGCGGACGTCACCCTGGAGCGGTCGCTGGAGATCGAAAAGGAAATCGGCCACGATGTGATGGCCGAGGTCCGCGCGTTCTCCGAACTCTGTCCGGTGGGCGGGGGGATCATCCATTGGGGGGCCACCTCGGCCGATATCACCGACAACGCCGACGTCCTGCGGATGATGGACGGCATGGACCTCCTGCTGGACGAGCTGCGGGCCTTGCTGAAAACCCTCGCCGCGCAGATCGAACGCTATTCCGGCATGGTGGTGCTGGGATACACGCACCTGCAGCCCGCCGAACCGACCACGCTCGGATACCGGCTGGCGCTGTACGGCCAGGACCTGGTGGAGCATTGGGAGGAGCTGCGGCGCGTGCGGGACGGATTGCGGGGCAAGGGGATGAAAGGGGCCGTGGGAACGTGCGCTTCCTACGGCGAGATTCTCCGTGGTAAGAACCTCTCCCCCGACACCATCGACGCAACGGTGATGGAAGCCCTCGGCCTGAAGGCCTTCCCGGTGGCGGCGCAGACCTACCCGCGGATCCAGGATTACCGGCTGCTTTCCGCGCTGGCCGGCCTGG
>JBJYXS010000321.1:0-3239 GCA_046260075.1 Anaerolineales bacterium
CCTTGGGGTAGTCGTCCGCCACGAGCAGAATATCCCGGTCCGTCGGCAGCACCCAGCCGGCAAACGTGGGGAAGTTGCCGTTGAGATCGATGTGCCAGGAGCCCGGGATGTGCTGGCCGGCGAAGCTGTGGTATCCGCGGGTATCCAGGACCACGGTGCGGGGATCCTGGATCCGCCGCTGGAACCGCGGCGCGTCGTATTCCTCCAGCGGGGGCAGGTCGGCGATGCGCTTCGGCCCCTTGCGGTTGATATCGCTGCAGCGGCTGAAATGATCCGGCGCGGGGGGCATGTTTTCCGTGAGCGACCGGATGAATGCGGCCTTGTCTTCGATGGCCAGGGCGGAATTGAAGTTGCGTTCGTACCCGATGGTGGTGCGCCGTTTGGCGCCCATCGCCCGGCCGCACAGCGAACCTGCGCCGTGGGCGGGATACACTTCCACGTAATCGGGCAGCGCGAGCAGCTTATCCCGCAGGCTGTGGAAAAGCCGACCCGCCAGCTCCTCGGCCAGATCCGGAAACAGGTCGGGGCGGCCCACGTCGCCGACGAACAGCGTATCCCCCACGAACACGCCGACCGGATCGTCGGACCGCGATTTGTCGGCCACCACGTAGCTGAGGTGTTCCGGGGTGTGGCCCGGCGTCTCCAGGACCCGCAGAACCATATCCTCCAATTCGACCGAATCGCCTTCGGCGAGGGCGACGTGCTCGAAGGAGCACCCGGCCGATTTCGCCACGTAGATCGGCGCGCCGGTTTTCTCCGCCAGGTCCATATGCCCGGAGATGAAATCGGCGTGCAGATGGGTTTGCAGAATGTGGGTGATGTCCACGCCCAGGGCGCGGGCCGCGGCGATGTACCCTTCCACGTCCCGCTGGGGGTCGATCACCGCGCAGCTGTTCTTACCGGCGAGAAGGTACGAGCTGTGGGCGATTTTTTCTACGAAAAATTGCTTGAGCAGCATGACATCCTCCTCTTCTTTCCGTATCCGCGCCGGGTAACGCCGCCGGAGGCGGCGGACGCGGGATGCGCTGACGGACCACCCGGCGCCGGCCGGATTATAGATTATAAGAGATCGACGAAAAACACCCTCCGGCGGGGCTGAAGCCCCGCGCTGGTAGACGATGCCCGGCTCCCGCTATGCGAGGGCGGATTTTGCCGGGCAAAAATCCCTTGAAAAAGCGCCGGCTTCAGAAGGGATAATTACCACCCCTCAACGCAAAGCGTTCCGGAACGGCTTTTTCAGCGATCTCATTATAAAAAAAACAGCGAAAACGCGGCGACGGCGACGATCAGGAACAGCGCCGTCATTCCTCCCCCGGCCTTGAGGTAATCCGCGTTGCGGTATCCCCCGGCCGACATCAGCAGGGCGTTGACCTGGTGGGTGGGCAAGAGGAAGGCATTCGCCGCGGATACCGCCGCCAACAGGGCCAGGGGGCGGGGATCGTAACCGCCGATCCGCGCCAGGCTCATCACCAGCGGCGCCATCACCACCAAGGCGCCCACGTTCGACATGAACAGGGAAAAGAAGGTGGAAAGCGCCGCGACCGACGCCAGCAGCACGGCCGGATGCGCGCCCCGGACCAGAAGCATCATCTGCTCGGCCAGCAGCGCGGCCGCCCCGGTCTTTTGCATGGCGGTTCCCAGGGGGATGAGTCCGGCGATCAGGAACACCGCCTTCCACTCGATCGACTGGTAGGCTTCCTGGATGGCGATCACCCGCGTCAGCACCATCGCGACCGCGCCCGTGAGAAAGGCGATGGAAATGGGAAAACCCGCCAGCGCCAGTCCGACGGCGGCCGCAAAACACAGCACGGCGGCGCGGGTTTTCGAGGGATCCCGCCGTTCGGCGGCGAAGGGGGTGGCGACGACGAAATCGGAACCGGCTTTGAGTTCGCGGATATTTTCCCACAGGCCGTGGACGATGATCGTGTCGCCGGACACGACCTCGTGGTCCGATATATCGCCGGTAATTCTTTCCCCCCGGCTGAACAGGATCACCGGCTCGACGGCGCAGCGCCGGCGCAGGGAATACCGCCGGATGGTCTGGCCGACGATGTCGGAACGCGGCGGGACGATCAGCTCGGCAAAACCGGACTTTCCGGGATCGGCCAGGCGGGCGAACCCTTCGAATCGGCGATCGGGCTTCAGGCCGTACCGGGCAGCGAACCGCTTGGCGTCTTCCTCATCCCCCAGCAGCGCCAGGACCTGTCCCTTTTCGAAATGGGTTCCCCGCCAGGGCGCGTATTCCACCTCCCGGCCCCGGGAAACGCCGATGACGTTCAGATGGTATTTCTCCCACGCGCCGGATTGCTCGGCCGTCTTCCCGGCCAGCGGGCTGCCATTGGGGATCGCGTATTGCCGGATCGCGTGGGGAAGGTGCAACGCGCGGATCAGTTTTTCCTGGTCGGAAACGGGTTCGCCCGCCGCGGCCGGACGGGGGAGGACGAATCGTCCGGACAGGAGGAAGTAGCCGATGCCGGAAAGGAGCAGCAGCAGGCCCACCGGCGTCACGTCGAACAATCCGTAGGGTTCCAAACCGGCGTTGTGCAGCAGATCGTTTACGAGGATGAGCGGCCCGGAACCCACCATGCTGAGGGTTCCGCCGAGGATGGCGGCGAACCCCATCGGCATGATCAGGGCCGCGGCCGGGATGTTCCCCTTCCGCGAAACGTTCAGGACGCCCGGCAGGAACAGGGCCGCCGCGCCGATGTTCTGGATGAAGCCCGAGAGCACCCCCACCGAAAGGGATATCAGGGCGATCAAGCGCGCCCGGTTCTCGCCCGCCGCCCGCAAAACGGCCCCGGAGAACCGGTCCATGATGCCGGTTCCGGCGATGCCCCGCCCCATGATCATGACGGCCATCATGGCCACCACCGCGTTGCTGGAAAAACCGGAGATCGCCTCCAGCGGCGTCAGCACGCCCGTCCACCCCAGCGCCAGCATGCAGAGCAGCGCCGCGACGTCGATCCGGACGGCCTCGGATACGATCAGGACGGCCGTGGCGGCGAGGATGATCAGGACGGCGATGATTTTCGGATCCATGAAACCGTCAACCGTTGCACCGCATCTGGGTCTCCGCTTGGATGCCCGCCGTGCGCTTGCCCGGCGCGCCCCCGGCCGAAGGATTCCGGCCGGGGGCCTTCCATTATATACGGCCGCGGCGGCCCATTAATCGGGATGCCGCTCCGCAGGAGATGATGAGTTCTTTGTTGATCGGGTTTTCTTTGACATTTCATGTCCAA
>JBJYXS010000322.1:0-12748 GCA_046260075.1 Anaerolineales bacterium
GGGATACGCACCGGAGTATGTTGAGGCGATGTGGCACATGCTCCAGCAAAAGGAGGCGGATGATTACGTTATCGCCACCGGCGAGACGCATACCGTGCAGGAGTTCCTCGACGAAGCCTTCGCCTACGCGGGGCTGGATATCAAAAAGTACGTAAAGACGGATTCGCGCTACTTCCGCCCCAGCGAGGTGGATTACCTGATCGGCGATTCCTCCAAAGCGAAGAATAAAATCGGTTGGGTGCCGAAAACCACATTCCGCGGCCTGGTGCGGATCATGGTGGATGCCGACCGCGAATTGCTGCGCAAGAAAATGGCGGGCGGGAAGGAAGCCGCTTAAGCGACGGCGATGGCTTACGGCGTCCCGCTGTTCCTGGCTTTTCTGGTCATCCTCTGTTTCCCCTCCGGAAACCTTTCGCTGTTCGACGGCTTGCCCCTCAGCCGGGTATGGGAATTCGCGGCTCTGGCGGCCGCGCTGCCGTTTCTGCTGTTCTCCGAACTGCGGATCCGACAGGCGGAATGCTGGAAAAAAATGGGGATCCGCCCTGCCGTCCTTTGGTTGGGTCTTGGTGCCGTGCTGATTGCGAAGATTGCCCTGATCGCATCGGGGGCGCATGCCGGATTCTCCGGATGCTACCGCTCGCCGGCCGAACCGACGGAGATCTCGCACGAGGATCTTCCGGCGGTCGAGTGCGAGCGCTCCTACGAAAATCTGTTCGGCCGATACCCGGCAACCCGGTTGGATGAAACGATCCGCTTCGGTCCGGATGTGTGGAATCTGGTCTTCCTGAACACCAGCCGCTATAACTATTACGCTTGGGAGGCGGGCAACCTCCTCCGCTCGCGGATGCCGCTGGAAGCCCGTTGGACGGGTTTCCCGGATATCCAAGCGGGAGAATCCATACGCATCGAATATGTCGGCGAGGGCACGGTGGTATGGGGTGAGGTTCGGGCTGAACTGCCGCCCGCATACGAAATGTCGAACGTCGTGACCGTCGATTCCCCGGACGGGCGATCGCAGTTACACATCGAGTATGCCTTCGACGACAATTCGCGCAGCGGCCAGGATTCGGAATCCTGGGGGCCGGGGGCGACCATCCGGGTGATGGCTGTGTCGTCCGACGGTACGCGTGCGTTGTCGGCAGAATCCCCCGGTGGGGGGTACCGCGGATTGGCCCTGCTGGCGGATGCGCTCCTTCTCGCATGGCTGTTCTCCTGCCTTCCGGCATTGTGGCATTCCGTACGCCGCGACCTTCTCTTCCTGATCGCCCTCTGCGCGGTACTCGGGTTGTTTGCCGTTCTCCCCGCGGCTCCCTGGATTCGGAGCCTGGGAATGACCGCCGTGCTGGCGGCGATGCTGGTCGTCCATATCTCCTTGCGTCCACTCCGATGGACGACGCTGTATTTCATGGCCGTAGCCGCCGCACTTGCCATAATGCGCATTTGGGCGACTTCCGGATTCGGGATGGTCATGCTGCGGTCCGCCGGAAACGATGCCCTCTCCTACGAATCCCAGGCCTATTCCATTCTGGCCACCGGCTCCCTGCGGGGTGGCGAGTCGGTGTTCTTCTACATTCCGGCTTACCGGTACATTAAATACCTGGAGCACGCGCTGTTCGGCGACGGGGACATGTTGTATGCGTCCGCTCAACTCGCGGCTTTCTTCGGAGGCGTGTTCGTCTTGTTTCGCGGCCTGGATCGTCGGAAGGTTTCCTCTGGGATCCGGATACTGCTGTCCGTACTGGGTGCGGCGATGGTCTTCCTGGGGGGATACTATGTTTCCAGCTTCATCCATGAAGGGCTCTCGGAGTATCCCACCTGGATTATCCTGCTATGGGCGCTGGCCGGCCTGATGGGGAAGGCTTCGCCCGCCGTTATTCTGTCGGGTACGGCGGCATTGGCGGTTGCCTACACGGTAAGGCCCAATCAGGCGACGGGGATCGCGTGGATCATGCTTCTCACGGCGGCCCAATCTTGGAAGAAGCATCTCCGATGGCTCCTGTTGGCCGGCCTATTGGCGCTTGGAATCGCCCTGCTGCCGCTTTTGCATAACATCTACTTCGGCGGGGAATGGGAGCCGACGGCAACCAGCGGCGCAATGTCGCTTAATCTTGTTCTGACCCCAACGACCTGGCTGGCTTATTTCCGGGGCGACCCCGCTGCGGTCGAAACGGTGCGCGAACAGATGGAGATGTTGTTCCTGATTAAGGAAGCGCCGCGCTCCATGTGGCCGACACTGGTGGTGTTGGCGGTGTGTCTGCTGGGTTGGCTGGTGACGTGCGGCCGGGCAATCGCCCGTCGAAGAGCGAAGGATTTGGCATGGCTGGCCGTCCCGCTGTGCTTCCTCGCAATCCATCTGGTGTATGGGGTCAGTACGTATTATCCGCGGCACATAGTCGTTGGTTATCTTTCGATGGCTGCTGTCTCGACGGTGATTCTCATCCGGGAACTGCCGGCACGGGATGTCGCAGTCTGACCTGCGGTAAAATCGCGGCACGCATAACCCTTTGGGAGAAAACCCCATGGATTGGAAAAAATCGCGTATTTTGGTAACCGGCGGCGCCGGCTTCTTGGGTTCGTTCGTGATGGAACAGCTTCGCTCAAAAGGGGGCCGGCACATCACGGCGCCGACGATCGACGACGTCGACCTGACCGACACAGCCTCCGTCCGCGCCCTGATGGCGGATGTCAAACCCGAACTGGTGATCCACTTGGCGGCGCGGGTGGCGGGAATCGGCGCCAACCGAATGTTCCCAGCCGAATTTTTCTATGAAAATCTGATGATGGGAACAAATATCATCCACGAATCCTACAAATCGGGGGTGAAAAAGGTCGTCGCTATCGGGACGGTTTGCTCTTACCCGAAGGAGCCGAAGAGTATCCCGTTCAAAGAGGACGAATTGTGGGACGGATATCCGGAAGAGACCAACGCCGCCTACGGCCTCTCGAAGAAGATGCTGATCGTCCAAGCCCAGGCGTACCGTCAGCAGTACGGATTTAACACGGTCGTTCTCTTGCCGGTCAACCTATACGGCCCGCGCGATAATTTCAACCTGAAAACCTCGCACGTCATCCCCGCCTTCATCATCAAGTGCCTGGCAGCCAAGGAATCCGGCAAGCAGGAGGTCGTCATGTGGGGCGACGGAAGCCCGACCCGGGAGTTCCTATTCGTGGAAGATGCGGCCCGCGGAATTCTTCTGGCGGCCGAACGCTACGACAGCGACCTTCCGGTGAACCTGGGTTCCGGCCAGGAAATCAGCATCAGGGATCTGATAAAAAAAATGTCCGCGATTCTCGGATACACCGGCCGCATCACGTGGGATACGTCCAAACCGAACGGCCAGCCACGGAGGATGCTAGACATCACCCGGGCAAAGGAAAAATTCGGGTTTTCAGCCGAGGTCACGCTCGACGAGGGGCTGCGCCGAACGATCGACTGGTACCTCGCCACGCGCGGCAAACGGAACCCGGCATGACGGACGCGTCGCGTAGCATGTCTGTCACCCACATCCGCGCCCGAACCGGTTGGGAGGCGGTGGATCTGGGTGAGTTGTGGCGCCGCCGCGAGCTATTATGGTTCCTGGCCTGGCGCGATGTGCAGGTCCGGTACAAACAGACCATTCTGGGCGCCGGCTGGGCCGTCCTTCAGCCGTTCATACAGATGGTGGTGTTTTCGATCGTCTTCGGCGAGTTATTGCAGGTCCCGACGGACGGCGACATCCCGTATGCGATATTCTCCTTCACCGCCCTCGTTCCATGGGGATTGTTCTCCACGGTGTTGGCCGGAACGGCCAACAGCCTGACGGGCAATGCAGCCATTCTCAACAAGGTGTATTTTCCCCGCCTGCTGATTCCGCTGGCTGCCGCCGCCGCACGACTGGTGGATTTTGGCATTGCGTTTGCGATACTGGTCGGGATGGTCCTGGTGTTCGGTTTCGGACTGACCCCGAATATCCTTCTGATACCGCTGTTCCTCCTGTTGCTGCTGGTGTGCGCGATGGGATTCGGGCTGTGGTTAAGCGCGGTCAATGTATATATCCGCGACGTGCAGATGATCGTGCCGTACTTGATTTCGCTTTGGCAATTCGCATCGCCGGTGATTTATTCGGTCCGGGAAATCCCGGAAGCCTGGCGGGTGGTATATGCGTTGAATCCAATGGCCGGCGTGCTGGCCGGTTTCCGCTGGTGTCTGTTGGGGAGCCCGCCGCCTGGTCCGGAGGTGTGGATCTCGGCGGTGGTCGCCGGCCTGGTTTTTCTCAGCGGGGTGATGATGTTCCTGCGCGTACAGCGCACGATGGTGGATATTCTATGAGCCAACCGCCGATGGCCATCTCGATTCGCGGCTTGGGGAAGCGGTACCGGATCGGCAGCTACCTGCCGGCCGGCCGGTCGCTCCGCGGCTGGGTCGACGACATATTGAGCGGACGATCGCGCGCCGGATCCGCCGGGGCGGCGAAATACCTTTGGGCGCTGAAGGACTTGTCGCTCGAAGTGCCGGCGGGTGCGGTGATCGGCATCATCGGCCGCAACGGAGTGGGCAAGAGCACCCTGCTGAAGGTCCTCGCACGCATCACCGACCCGACCGAGGGAATCGCCGAACTGCATGGAAAGGTGGCGGCGCTCTTGGAAGTGGGAACGGGGTTCCACGGTGAGCTGACCGGACGGGAAAACATTTACCTCAACGGAGCGATTACCGGAATGACGCGTGCCGAGGTGGACCGGCGCTTTGATGAGATCGTCGCTTTTTCGGAACTCGAGGCCTTCCTCGATACGCCGGTCAAACGGTATTCCAGCGGGATGTACGTCCGTCTGGGTTTCGCCGTCGCGGCTCACCTTGATCCGGATATCCTCCTGGTCGACGAAGTGCTGGCTGTCGGCGATCTCTCCTTCCAACGTCGGTGCCTCGGCCGGATGAACGACGTGGCCCGGACCGGCCGTACCGTGTTGTTCGTCAGTCACCAGATGACCGCCATCCGCCGGCTGTGCAACCGGACGATTTGGCTGGAGGCGGGACGGATAAAGGAATTCGGACCCACCGGCGATGTGGTCGCGCGATACGAAAGCGAATCGCTGGGTTCCGGCTTGCCCGAAGGGGACGGCGCACGCGGGGAAGCGACCTACACGGCCCGCTATCTCTCATGGAGACGTGAAGGCTCGTCGGCCGATCAAACCCATTCCGTGTCGAAATTGGATCCGGTCAGCCTGCGGCTGACACTCGACGTGCGCGAAAGGATTCCCGCGGGATACGGGGGAATTGAGCTGTTCGATCCGGAAGGACGCCTGATTTGGTCCGGGGCCTCATACGACGGGGGGCGTGGGGATCTGGAATTGGAGCCGGGCAAGCACGCGCTGATCTACACCCTGCCGATGCTGCCGTTAAGGCCCGGAGCGTATCGGCTGCATGCGTCATTCTACAAACGGGAAGGGAGAAAGCTGCTCGATGATTGGTGGGCCAGTCCGGAGCTGATCATCTCCCTTCCGCCGTCCTCCCATTCGCAGGATGAATGGCAGGGGATTCTCAACCTGCCGTGCGACCTGCGCGTCGTCCGGGAATAACCATGCGTCTGCAGGCTTGGGCCCGCCGGATCCGGACGGCGTTGCGGACGGCCCGAATGGTGCTTCGCGGACGGGCGGTCATCCTGCTGTACCACCGGGTCGCCTCGCCGCCGGCCGATCCGTTTCTGTTGTGCGTATCCCCCGAGCATTTCGGACAGCAGTTGGACGTCCTCCGCAACGAATACCATCCCATCGAACTGGAGGAGCTGGCTGCGGCATGCGCTGAGGGGCACGTCCCCGACCGGGCCGTGGCCATCACCTTCGACGACGGATATGCCGACAACTGGCAGACAGCCGCGCCGGCCCTGGCCCGCCGCGGAATGCAGGCGACGGTATTCGTTGCCGGCGATTGCCTGGAAGGAAAGCCCTTCTTCTACGACGAACTGGAACGGTTCCTCCTGTGGACGCCGCGGCTACCACGCATCCTGCACCTGACGTTGGAAGGTCGCGAATACGAATGGGATCTCGAATCCTGGTCGGCCCGTCCGAAAAAGCCGGGGGCGGATTATTGGAAATGGAATATCGAGCGGCCGACGGATCCCACGCCGCGCCATCGTTGCTTCCGTGAGCTGTACGGCATTATGCGCGGGATGGCGGCCGGCCCCCGCCGGAGAGCGCTTTCGGCGCTGCGCAAAGCTGCCGGCGCCGGCGCCGCACCTGTGCGGTTGTGGATGACCAAGGCGGAAATGCGCGCCGCGGCAAAGAACGGCACGTTGGCGTTCGGCTCGCACACCCGCACCCATCCGGCGCTCAACACGCTCTCGCGGGAGAATCAGCTCGAGGAGATCCTCGCTGGAAAGCGGATGTTGGAAACGGCGATCGCCCGTCCGACGCGCCTGTTCGCCTATCCATACGGTTCGCCGTGGGATGTGACGGCGGAAAGCGTCCGGCTGGTCCGCGAGGCGGGCTTTTTAGCAGCCTGCGCCAATACCCCGGCGCCGGTGGATGCGGAAAGCAATCCGTTTTGGCTGCCGCGCTGCTTGGTAAGGGATTGGGACGGCGGGGAGTTTGCCCTCCGTATGCGGGATTTCTTCCGTCCGCGGGCGGAGATCCTGCCTCAGGGATGATGCAGTGAAAAAACAGCCGACCTTTCGGGAGCGGTTGGTGCGCGATCCGTCCGGTGCGGCGGCGATCCTGATCGCCGCATGTGTCTTTGCGGCTGTGCTGGTCTACGCCTTCGGATCCGATATTCGCGAACTGGCCTGCAACAGGCTGCAGGACGATTCCTATTATTACCTCCAGCCGGCTTGGAACTTCGCGCGTACCGGCGTCTTCAGCTTTGATGGCGAACATCCCACATACGGCTTCCAGCCGCTGTGGATGATTCTGTTGGCGTTGATGGCACGGCTTTCGCCGGACAAAATGTTCTTCCTTCGCGCCGGCGTGGCGCTCGGCGGGTTGTTCTTTTGCCTAACGGGTTTGATCTTGTACCGACTGATCCGTTCCTTCTTCGGCGGGTGGCCGGCTCTCATCGGCCCGATTCTGTGGACGGCGAATTTTTCGCTGCTTGCGTCATACATCACCGGAAAGGAAAACGCCCTCTACGCCTTCCTGCTGGCATTGGGGTGTCTGCGGATTCTTCGGCGGATGAACGAATCTGCGGACGGGGCGTGGACGGACGGAGCGGTTCTGGGGCTGATGGTGCTGTCCCGGGTGAACGCTTTGGTTCCGGCGTTGATGCTTCTTGTCGTATTGTGGTGGAGAGGCGCGGGATCCCGAACGGAACGGCGGCGGCGGGCGCTTTCCGCCGGGGCGGGAATGCTGGCCGTGACGGCTGTCTGGTGCGCATATGCCCAACTGTCCTTCGGAACAGTGTTCCCCAACAGCGGGACGGCGAAGCTGTTCGGTTCCCACGCGGCCCTGGCGGTGTTTGTCGAACATCACCTGCCGTGGATGCCGCAGGCATGGATTGAAATACTGGTCCCGAAGACCGAACGAGCACTGTTGGCGCGGCCCGACTTGCTGGTTCTTCCCACCAAGGACATCGCCGTTTCCTACCTGGCGGGATTGCTTCCGGACCTGGCCTACGGATCATGGGCGGGTATGTTTTCGTTTCTCGGCGGACTGGATTTCCGGCTTAAAGTCGTCGCACTGGCGTCGATTGGGGTCGTATCCGTGGCGTGGGTTCTGCTACAATTGCGCTCTTCGGCGCGAAACGCCGCGGCGATTATCGGCGTGCTGCTGGCCGCGGCAGTGGCGAACACCGTCGCAAATTGGTTGTTGATGCCGGACTACCTAATGTGGGGGATCTGGTATGCCGTACCGGAAACCCTGGCATTGATCTTGGCGGCGGCTGTGCTCCTGGGAACGCCGCTGGAATGGATAGCCGGTTGGAAAGGGCGCGGAGGGAAGATCGTCTCCAGGATGGTCCTGGCCGCGGCATGCTTTCTGACGGTGATCGGCGTGGCGCGCGTGTGGGTTCCCCTGCTGCCGTCCGAATACAACGTCGCACCCGACGGCACCCAGCAGGAAGCCTTTGATGCCGCTGTGTGGATGAACGATCATCTGCCGCAGGGGGCGCGGGTAGGATCATATTCCGCCGGACTGCTGGGATACTTCGGCAGCACCTACCGGGTGATCAACCTCGACGGCTTGGCCAATACGCCGCAGTTTGCCGCCCGGGAACTCGTTGGGCACCTGCTCTATGTCCGCGGCCTGGCGGCGGAAGATCCCTTGCGGGATTATATTCTGCAGGAAAGTCTCTCGCATTTGGCGAACGTCGATTTCGTGGAGCGGATCGAACGCGGGGAATACCTCGGGCTGGTAGACCTCGGCGGCGGTATGATGTTGTATGAGGGGACGTGGCCGATCTTCTGGGGGCCGGCGGAACCGGAGCGCCGTTTCATCGTTGTACGGATCGGAGAGGCATGAAACAGGAAGAAATATTTTACGAAAAGCATATTGCCGAAGTGCGGGACTATTGGAATGCACGTCCCTGCAACATCCGGCACTCGCCCAAGCCCGTCGGATCGAAGGAATATTTCGACGAGGTGGAGGCGAGGAAATATTTCGTCGAGCCGCACATCCCCGCCTTCGCCCAGTTCCCGCGCTGGGCTGGAAAACGCGTATTGGAAATCGGCTGCGGAATCGGGACCGACACGATGAATTTCGCGCGCGCCGGTGCCAGGGTGACGGCGGTCGACCTTTCGGAGGCATCGCTTGCGGTGGCCCGGAAACGGGCCGAAGTGTACGGCCTGGACGACCGGATCTCCTTTTCCCTTGCCGATGCCGAGCGGTTGACGGAAACGATCCCGCCCGAACCGTACGACTTGGTGTATTCCTTCGGGGTGATCCACCACACGCCCCACCCGGAGCGCGTGGTAGCCCAGATACAGGAGCACTTCGTCGGTCCGGACAGCGAATTCAAGCTGATGATCTACCATCGGAATTCCTGGAAGGTGTTATGGATCGTGCTGCTGGAGGGCCGGGGAGCCTTCTGGAAACTTGACGAGTTGGTGGCACGGAATTCGGAAGCCCAGACCGGCTGCCCGGTGACCTACACCTACACGCCGGCGGGTGCCCGCAAGTTATTACACGGGTTCCGGGTGGAGGATATGTTCGCCGAGCACATCTTCCCCTACCGGATCCGGGATTACGTGCAGTACCGTTATGTGAAGGAATGGTGGTTCCGAATTGTCCCGCAGCCGGTGTTCCATGCGCTGGAGCGGCGCTTCGGCTGGCACTTATGCATCACGGCGAGGCCCCTTCCCGCATGATCACTCTGTTTGCGATCCCCAAACCGATGGAAGGCGAGTTTGAACGCATCCAGGAGAATGCCATCGGCTCCTGGCTGCGGCTCGGATTCGGCGTGGAGATCCTTTTATTCGGCGGGGAGCGTGGAGTGAATGACTTCGCCCGCCGGACGGGTATTGAGCACATACCGGAGGTTGCGCGGACAACCTACGGCACGCCGAGGGTCGACGATCTTTTCCGCAAAGCCGAAGCCCGCGCCGCCCGTCCGTTGCTCGGATACATCAACGCCGACATCATTCTGGGCTCGGATTTCCTGGACGCCGTCCGCGTTTTGTCCCGCGTGACAAGGCCGTTTCTGGCCGTCGGTCGGCGATGGGATCTGGATGTGGCGGAGGACATCGATTATTCGAAAACGGATTGGGAGGAATGCCTGCGACGCCGGGTGGCCGAACGCGGCGCCTTGCATGCGGAGACCGGGATCGATTATTTCATCTACCGCCCGGGCCTCTGGAAGAGGATTCCCCCCTTCGCCGTCGGTCGCACGATGTGGGACAACTGGCTGATCCTGAGCGCTAGGCGCCGGCGCGCACTGGTCATCGACGCAACCGACAGCATCTGGTCGGTTCATCAGAATCACGGGTACAATCACCACCCTCGGGGGGCGGAAGGAGTGTGGAAAGGGCCGGAAGCCGTGGAAAACGAACGGCTGGCCGGCGGAGCGCTCCGGCTGTTCAACATCAACGATGCCACTCACCGGTTGGCGGGCGGACGGATTGAGCGGATCGACACCCCCGAGCGGAGGGAGCGGGAACGGTACATGCGGCCTGCGCTGTGGGCGCCGGCGGCGTGGGTGGAAGGTTTTGGTAAACTCCTTGGTCGCGTGGGTTCCGCATTACGCAGGGCGGCTGTGCGGATCCTAAAGCGGCCTGGCGGGTAACACCCCTCGCGCTTTTCCTGCGAATCCATCGGGACCGGCTGTTCGCGACGATCCCCGGTAGGAGACGGCACCCTTCGGGTTACCGAAGTTGCGCCGGGCGGCGTGAAGAAAGCGGTTCTATCCATTCGGCAGCCGAGACAAGCGGAGAGCAATGCTCGGTCGCCGAACAACGAGAGTGAGCATGCCGAAACCACAATACGTTCCAAAACGGGTAGCCGTCATCGGACTGGGAAAACTTGGTTCGCCGATGGCCGCCGCCGTCGCCGCTCGCGGGATTATCGTAAGGGGCGTGGATCTGGATACGGAGAAAGTGGAACGGATCAATGCCGGCCAGCCGCCGGTTATCGAGACCGATCTGGCCAAATACATCCGCATCGGCCGGAAACGGCTGAGCGCAACAACCGATATCGAAGAAGCGGCTGCCGGTGCGGAAATCATTTTCGTCATCGTGCCCACGCCCAGCGAATCCCATGGGGGATTTTCCCTCCGGCACGTATTGCCGGTCTGTGAACACATCGGCCGGGCCCTGGCCGGGCGCAGGGATTTTCCAGTAGTGGTGATCACCGCTACCGTCATGCCCGGATCCACCGGCGGGCCGGTGAGGGAATGCCTGGAGGAACATTCCGGAAAAAAGGCCGGAAGGGATTTCGGGCTGTGCTATAGCCCGGAATTCATCGCCCTCGGCAGCGTCATCCATGATTTCCTCAATCCGGATTTCATCCTCTGCGGCGAATCGGATCCGCACTCGGGGAAGATCCTCGACTCCTTTTACCGGAAGGTATGTGAAAATCGGCCGCACATGGTACATATGAATTTCACCAATGCTGAACTCTCCAAGCTGGCCGTCAACACGTTTATCACCACCAAGATCACCTACGCCAATATGCTGGCCGACATCTGCGAGCGGATGCCGGGCGGCGACGTGGATGCGGTAACGGCGGCTATCGGCCATGATTCCCGGATCGGCGGAAAATATCTGAAAGGCGCGGCCGGGTACGGAGGGCCGTGTTTTCCGCGCGATAATGTGGCGATGGGTGCCCTGGCCCGCAGCCTGGGAACAGAGGCGGCGTTGGCCGAAACCACCGACCGCCGGAACCGGGCTGAAACCGGACGATTGGCGGAATTGGTGCTGCGGCACGCAGCGCCCGGGCAGAAGGTGGGCATCCTGGGGCTTTCCTATAAACCGGATACGGACGTAATCGAGGAATCCCAGGGTATCCTTCTGGCGCACCGGCTGCTGGATGAGAACCTGGAATTGCTGGTCTACGATCCGATGGCGATGGATGCGGCGCGCGTGGAGCTGGGCGAACGTCCGGTGTATTGCGACACCGCCGAGGATTGCGCCCGGCGCGCGGACGTATTGGTGTTGGCCGTGCCGTGGAGACGGTTTTTGCGGATTCCCGCCGCGGCGCTGCAACGGGACGGATCCCGTCTGGTGCTGGTTGATGCCTGGCGGATCGCGCCGCAGACGTGGCGGCGGGAGACGGACTATGTCCCGATCGGGGTCCACCTTTCGGAGAGGAAAGCACCCGGCGGCGGACCATGATCACCATTTTCACCACGACCAAGGCATCCAAGGGCGCGGTCAGTCTTTCGCAGCGAAATACCTTTTCCTGCTGGAAGCGTCTGGTGCCCGCCTGCGAGATCCTCCTGATCAGCGAGGAGGAGGGAAGCGCGGAGTTGGCGCGGGAGTTCGGCCTGCGGTTGGTTCCGGAAGTGGAACGCAACGAATCTCGGACTCCGACGATCCGGTCGCTGATCGGAACGGCGGAAGCCCATGCGACATATCCGTTGCTGCTGTTGGTCAACTCCGATATTCTCTTCGACAACAGCCTTCTTCGGACGGCCAGGGCGGTGAGTGGCTGGCGCAAGCCATTCCTTCTGTTCGGACGCCGGTGGGATGTCGATATGCCCGAAGCGTTCGATTTTTCACCGCCGGAATGGGAGGAGCGGCTGGCGGCTTACGCCAAGACCCACGGCAAAGCGGGCATTAAATCCGCTTTGGATTATTTTTTGTTCCCCAAGGGGGCCTGGGGCGGAGCGGAGGGTTTGGCGGAATTTCCCCCGGCGGTCATCGGCCGCCCGGCATGGGACAACTGGATCGTCTTTTGGGCCCTGGCGCGTAGGATGGACACTATCCATGGTTCGGATTTCATCCGGGCGTACCATCAAAACCACGACTACAGCTTCTATCCGACGGGCCGGGCGGGAATCCATAAGGGCGATGAAGGACAACGCAACTACGCCCTGCTGAGCTACGAACGGTACTTGTACGGCACGCCGGACGCCCGTTATCGGATCCGGCCGGACGGAAAAATCGTCCGGTCGATATCCGCGGACATCCTCCGCCGCCGGTTGAAGACCTATCCCGATTTATGGAAAGTGTGGATCTTCGGCAGAAAACGCTGGAGACCGTCGTAGGATGGAACTTCCATGACGAAACCCAAATCCCTCTTCCCGACCGGAAGGCGGTCGGCGATCCTGATCGCCGTATTGCTTTTCGGTTTCGGAATCCTTTGCCAGTTGCCCATCAACAGGAATAGCCGGATCAGCCAGGGCAGCCAG
>JBJYXS010000323.1:0-2426 GCA_046260075.1 Anaerolineales bacterium
GAGCCCAATAATTTTACTCCTTTTTCCGCCCCGCCCCGGCGTCGGCACGGCAGCCACCGCCATCAGGGATATCATCAGGAACGAGGCACGGCAATGAAAAAGGCATCCGATCCCGGAGCAGTCGGGCCGGCGGGGGATCCGTGGCGCCGAAAGACGGTGGTCCGGATCGGGCCGTGCGGTTTGCCGGAAGGCCCGCCGGCGGCCGAAGCGGTTTGGTCACTCCGCCATCGATTCGATCATTTCGGCGGTATCGGTCAATGCATCCGTTCCGCGGAAGGTGGCGGCGATGCTCCGGCACCGATCGCGCACCGTTCCGGACGATGCAAGCCGGCGGATTTTTTCCGCGACGGCTTGCACGCGCCAATCCCTCGGTTTCAGCCAATTCCCGGCTCCCAGGCGCGCCACCCGCCCGGCATTGTCGAATTGGTCGTAGGCCATCGGGTGGATCAACTGCGGTACGCCGGCCCGGAAGGCCTGGGCGCAGCTTCCGATGCCGCCGTGATGCACCAGCGCGGCGGCGCGGGGCAGGATGCGCCCCAAGGGAACATAGCGGAAATGGCGGATTCCTTCCGGAAGCGGATCGGGGATGTGGCGATCGTAGCGGGAGAGCAGCACGGCCCGCCGGTTCAGTTCCCGGCAGGCCCGGACCGCCGTCCGGAATATCCTCTCCGCTCCCCGCATGAGCGATCCCGGCATGAAGACGACCGGCGGCTCGCCGGCATCCAGGAAGGCCTTCATCTCCGGATCCAATTCCGCCTCCTGGCCCTCATCGAACAGCGGGAAGCCCGTCAGCCGTGTTGAAGGCGGCCAATCCGGCTGCGGCGTCCCATACCAGCCGGGGAACAAACCGATCACCATCCGCGGGGAATGCCCCCATCGGGTGAGGATCCGGTCCGACGGCGGAAGGCCGAGTTCCTTCTGCAGCGCGTTCAATTCCGGACGGATCAGGGGATCGACGACCGCCGCATCCGCCACCCGCCAGTACAGGCGTTTGAGGGCCAGCGGCAATCCATCGGGGAAGGAAAACATGGCGTTGCGGGGCATCTCGTAGGCCGATTTGAACCCCATGGGCGTCAGGTGGACCGTGGCGTTGGGAATGCGGTGCTTTTCCTGCACCAGGCGGGCGGAAAGCGCGGTGATCGAACTCACCATCACCGTATCCGGCCGGAGGGCATGCTCGCACAGCCGGTCGTAGGAATCGCGCAGGCTGGGGATGATCAGGGTGCGGAAGAACATCGCCAGGCTCTTGCGCGGATCGAACAGGTCCGGATGGCCGGCGAATTCCTCATACTGCTCCCGCGTACCGATGGGGACGAAGGCCAAGCCGTATTTCCGGGCGAGGCTTTCAAAAAAGGGGCTGGTGAACAGGGTGACGCGGTGGCCGCGTCTCCGCAGCCGGTCGCCGATACCCACCATGGGGTAGATATCGCCGTAACTGCCCAAGACCGCAAGGAGAACATTCATCGGAGAAGGACCGCCGCCACGTCAGCCGGAAGCCGGGAACACCCGGCGACCTGTACTTACACGTACGCAAAATCCATCGCGGGGTTGTTGTACCGAACCGTCCGGCGGCGGCGGAGACTCCTCCCGAATTCTTCCCGCGCTCACTTCGCATAGAGCGCTATATACTCCGGCGCCTCCCGGATCGCGGCGAAGTCGGGATCCTCCTTCGACCAATCCGTCAGACCGGGGTTCAACTCCAGGGCTTCCTTCAATCCGCGGATCGCCTTCTCCGTTTCCCCGCTTAGCGCGTAGTGGCACGCCAGGTTGTACTTCACCGTCCCTTCCCACTCAGATCCCCCGCCCAACTCCAATAAATCCGACGCCGCCTGCATCTGCAGCCGGTCGGCGCGCTCCCGGTCGCCGCTTTCCGCGTAGATCCGGCTCAGATGCATGACCGGATGCACGTAGCCCGTGCCGGCGACCGACCGCCAGACCGTCCGTTTTTCGTCGCGCGGTCCGTCCAGTTCCGCGTCGCTCCGCCCCTCGATCTGGGCGATGAGCCGCCGGTTGGCTTCGGCCGCCTTTTCCATGATTTCCGTCCACGGCGTTTCACGGAAGGTTTCGAATTCCTTGGCGTTCACCGATTCGAAATCGTCGTACTTCGTCGCCGGCTCCCCGCGCGCGATGGCCGCCAGGTTCGCCGCCTCGCGCTCCTTCCAGGCCGCCATGTGGGCCAGCGCGTCCTTGGGCGACCACTTATCCGACCTCCCGGGGAGGGATCGTTCCGCCTCGGAAAGGCTTTCGTAGAGCGCCTGTTCTTCCCGGTCGATCTTCCGGATCAGTTCGATCAATTTGGTCTTGTCCATCGTGGCCGTCCTTCTTTGGGGAGAGTAGCGCATCGGATCCAGCAATGCCGGTCGGCATAGGGCCGGAGCGGCTCGCCGTTCCATATTTGCGCTTCGACGTAATGGTTATTATATTCG
>JBJYXS010000324.1:0-3699 GCA_046260075.1 Anaerolineales bacterium
TCGGCGGGTTTGCGGATTTCGTTCTGAGCCATGATCTCGACGGGTGGCGGTATGTACTCGTAGAAAGGTTCCAGCACGGGACGGCTGTTGACCCCGTTGGCTACGACCACCAAGTCGGCCGGGAAGGTTTCGTTTTCCGCATGCACCACTGGAACCTCTTGCCACCCCACCGAGCGGACCTGCTCCGGCACATACTCTGCTCCGCGCTGCTGCGCTTCGGCAAGCAGGTAGGAATCCATGCTTTTGATCGGTTCGCCGCGATGGTCGCGCGGGCCGCGTCCGCGGTAGATGCTGAGGATTTTTCGTCCGGGCCGGGGTTGGGGCAGGCGGATGGTCTGTCCAAGGATGTGGACCCGGTATTCGTCTATCGTATCCTGAACCACGCGCGGGGGAACCCGCAGTCCGATCCCTTCCATCGCCTCCACCGCGTTGGCCGAGACGATTCCGGCGCAGCCCTTGCAGCTGGGCGGACCGGGTGCTTCATGGATGAAGCGCGGGTCGAAGATCCGCACCTGCAACCGGATGCCTGCCGCACGGGCCCTATCCAGGAGATGAATGGCCGCGAAAGATCCGGCCGGTCCGCCGCCGATGATGCATACCCGGCTGTTTTCCTGCAAGCGCATGCGCGTTCCTCCGCGACGATCATAGCATCCTATGGGGGAAAACGAAACCCTGTCCGAAGAGGATCGGATGTGCCGCAGGAAGGCCGGCCATGGGCGGAAGCCGTTCCTTGGGGCGCTAAGCCGGCGTTCGCGATCGACCACGAACCGTCGGAATCCGCGTTCCGGACGAATATCCGCACATTACGGGGGCGTCCGCCGGCGGTGGAATATTCACCGGTTATGCCGCGGAAGGATATTCCCTCATGCCATTCCGCAAGTATCCGCTTGCGGGGGGAGGACGGACCGGCATTCGTGGAATCCAATGCCAGCAGGGATTGCAGGCAGATCGCCGCGGCGTCGTACCCCAAAGCGGAGAGCTCCGGGGGATCCGCGTTGGATGCCGAACGGTACCGTTCGGCGAATCCCACATCCTGCTCCAATTGCTCGGAGTACTCCACGGCCGGCGAATAGAGGAGCGGGATGGTTTCGGAAGCAAAATCTTCCGCCAGCCGGTCTTCCCCCTCGCTTTCCGCAAAGAAAAACGATCCGTGATAGGAGAGCGCCTCCAGATCGCGAAGAATCGATCCGGCTACGATGGATGATCCGGAAAAGAAAACCAGATCCGGCTCGACGGCCTGAAAGGAGGGGATCCATTCCGATGGATAGTGCTCCGGAGAGAGGGGAAACCCGGCCACCCATCCACCGAGTTCCTCCGCCCGAAGGAGGAAGCCTTCTCCGACGGCTTTTGCGTGGGCATCCGGATCCGTCAGGAGGAAGAGCCTCGTCTGGCCGGCGGCTACCGCCCATTCCGCAGCAGTTGCCCCATGCATGCGATCGTCGGCGGACAGCCAAACCGTATCCTCCAAGCCGGGGCCGGAGGGGAGTGGGGCGGTTTCCGCTGGAACGATGGTCGGGATTCCGGCGCTGTGGAAGATCTGCGCTGCCGATACGTTCCCCCCGGTGCCGGTATGGACCACGGCGCAAACGACATCCGGATCGAATGCCATGTTGGAAACAGCGGAGGGCAGGTCGTGTGCGGAAGGATGGGCGTCGAAAGCGGTCAGCTCCACCCGCCAACCCGCATCCAGAAGGATCTCCCGGTAATCCTCCAACGCCAAGCCGGCGGCCGTCCGGATTCCCTGGCCGAATATCGCTTTTGGTCCGGTCAGGTCTGTCAGGGTGATGATGCGGAGGCTGTGCCCGCTCCATCGGCAGCCGCCCAGGACGACGGCGGCCAGGAGCAACCAGGCGGACAGCCGCGGCGGCATCAGCCGGAAGCTTCCCCGTTGATCCGATCCAACTCGGCCAGGAGCGTTGCCGTGGAGGGGATATCCGGGGCGGAAGTGCCGTCGTAGCGGTACCGAATCCGGCTTTCACGGTCTACGATGACGACCGATGGCAGCCGGCCCTTGCGGTAGAGATCCGCCTGCTGCCGGAAGAGGGACGCTACCTGGTTATCGGAATCGGAAAACCCGGGAAATGGGAACTGCTCGCGCCGCCAATATTCCTGTATTTGTTCGGGGCGATCGGGGCTGATGACCAGGATGACCGCCTGCCGGGCGTCAAAGGCTTCGGCATTTCGCCGCAACTGCGCCATGTGCCGGCGACAGAACGGGCAGGCCAGCCCGCGGTTGAACACCAGCACCACATTGGTGTGTCCGCGGAATGTAAACAGGGATACCGGATAACCCTGTGTGTCGACCAGTTGGAAATCCGGTGCAATTGGGGGGATATCGGGCACCGATCATTCCTTCCCATGAAATTACGACGCCATGATTATAAATGGAAATTCCGGATCGCGCGTCGGACGGCCTGTCGCGGCATCAACGGCTGGGTTCATGGGCCCGCCGGGACGCCTGCCATTATGCGATATGGGCCGGGGAGGATGAATGGGCGTGTTATAATTTTTTGCGGGGATGAACCGTACGGAACGATTCGGCGCCGCGGGAATGGTATCGCACGATTCGCTGGAGGAAAGCCATGAGAAGGACCGGAATCGTATGCGTCTTGGCGGCGCTGTTGGCCGGCTCGCTGGCGTGCGATTCGTTCCCCTTTTTGGAACCGACTCCGACCGCTACGGCCTCCTCCACGCCAACCGCAACGGTTTCCCCGACGATCACGCTGACACAAACCCTTACGCCGTATCCCACACGGACCCCGTTGAATACGTTGATTCCCGGCATTGAGGAACCGGTGGCGGTGGGCGATGCCGACCTGCTGATCTTCAACGCGCTCCGGCGAGATGTCTTTCGATGCGAATCCGACAAGGAATCGGTGGAGAATCCGGAGGAGGAAGAATTCCTGCTCCTCCTGTTCCAGGTCGTCAAGGGACCGGTGCTGTATAACAAGCAGATCGATGACTGGATGCGGGAGAATAAGATAGACCGGATCGGCCTTGCCGCTTCCAATGAGGACTTCATCGATATCTACGGAAGTTGCTTCATCCAGAACCCGGACAATTTGATATTGACGGAAATTCATCTTGTCTTTGTCATTGCACGGAACGCCGAAGGGTTCGTGCTCCTCCTCCCGGACGGAATGGAGATCCCCCTGGAATCCTTCCTGGCGTAGGCGGGATGCAATCGATCAGGAATACCGATTCCGCTTGCAGCGTGATGCTGCCGGGCCGGCTCGCTCCGGCGGATAGGGCCCACTTCCTTCCGCGGGGCGCGGTTCCGGTATGAAACCGACGGGCTTTTTTCTTAATAAGGAGAGATTCCGATGAAACGACGATTGCCGGCGGTGTGGTTTCTGCTCTTGGTGTTCCTTACACTGGCATGCCAGTCTGTCCCCTTCCTGGCGCATCCTACCTCCACCCCGACCGTCACACCCACCCCGACCAAAACACGCACCCCGACACCGTCGCCGTCCCCGACGGGAATACCGGGAATTACCATGCCGGTGACGATCGACGGCGTGCAATTGCAGTTCACCGGCGTGTCCACGGCGACGCCGTATAAGGTGGGGACGATCGATTACAAACCGACATCCTCTGCCAATGTTTTCCTGGTTGCGGATGCCGATGTGCTGTCGGAGAACGTCGCATATGCCGATGTGAAAGATTGGAAAGTGACCCTGAACGACAATATCAAATGGA
>JBJYXS010000325.1:0-7709 GCA_046260075.1 Anaerolineales bacterium
AAAATAGTCCTGAACGTTTGCGTCAATCTCGCGGCTTTTCACCGCCGCGCGTGAGCAAATCGTTGGGCCAATAAGTTGTTTCGTAAAATTAGGAGCCCAGTGATTATGTGGATGCAATATTATCCATAAGGTAATCCTTCGGGATAGTCTATAAATTTGCGGCCAGTATTTAAGCACCTAAATATTGCTCAACAACTTTGGTCTTGTGGCTATAATCGATAAGATCAGTTTCGCTACAATTGTTCTTTGAAAATATGAGCTGAAAATATTTAGCCCTAAAATAATTCCGTTCAAATTCGGCTCGAAAATAACTTTTCGAGACCGAATGAGATCTTGAATGTGCGCTCTACCCTTCTCTACCATAATATTGTCTTTTCAGTCAAAAGCTATGACCATATAAAATTGTAAATATAATAATGAGTTATGTATTAGAATTGCAGTTGGAAATAATTTACTGATAAGTATAGAAAATAAATTGACTTATGAGATTACGCTTGAAGAAGCAAAGCAATATCTGCAAAAACCTGATTATGTAGAATTTAATTCAAGCGTTGAAAAAGTATCATGTCGGATGGTCTTTATTTGGGGAAAAAAGCAGTTGAATTTATACTCTCAAGAGTATACGGATTACGAAACCTTTGAAGATAATTGTCAATCAGAGAAACTGGTTAGGCCGGATAATACAATCCTCATTAGCGTTGTCAGATATGTATCCCCATTATGGATAGATCTACATATGTTTTAAAAATAAATACGTCCATAGAGTATTTATCTTCGTTTGTGCCTATCGACCCTGCCGATTGAAAATAATCTGACGACCATGATATGTCATCGATCATCCTCCGCTTTCTTCCCGCAACCTCGCTATCTAGTATAATAGCCGCCTTGCCGTCCCGGAGAATGGAAAAAGGCTGGAAAATCGGGGAAAAACGGCTGTTTGACGATCGAGAGGAATGGATTTCAATGCCGCAGGAAACCAAGACCGCCGCGTTCCGGATAAACGCCCCGCGGGTGGCCCACCAGACGATCGACGGCGAGACGATCATCATCGATTTCGAGAACGGGGCCTACTTCAGCGCGGAAGGGGCCGGGGCCGAGATCTGGGAGGGAATCGCCCGCCGTCTTCCCGCCGGGGAAATCGCCGCTGCGGCGCTGCGCCGCTACGCGGGCGCGGAAGGGGATATCCGCGGCGGAATAGAATCCTTTATTGAAACGCTGCAGCGCGAATCGCTGATCGTTCCCCTGGAAGGTGAACCGGCCGAATCCGACGCGGCCCAGGAACAGGGAACGGCCGCCGCCGGAAAGCGCCCGGATTTCATCCCGCCCAAACTGCGCAAGTATACGGATATGCAGGATCTGCTGCTGCTCGACCCCATCCACGAGGTGGACGAACAGGGCTGGCCGATCGCCAAAGATGAACCCGCCGCGTAGAAAGCTGCGCGTGCTGCTGACCGGCGCCGCCGGGTACATCGGCGGGCTCGTCGTCTCCCATCTCTCCGATTCCTACGAATGGATCCTGACCGACCGCAAGCCGCCGGCTACTTCCCGCGGCCTGCCCTTCCGCCCCGCCGATATCGCCGACCTCGATGCTCTGCGCCCGCTGTGCCGAGGGATGGACGCCGTCTTGCACCTAGCGGCGACACCCGATATGAACGCCGCGTGGGAAGAACTCCTGCCTTCCAACATTGTCGGAACCTACAATATCCTGCAGGCGGCCGCCGAGGCCGGATGCCGGCGGGTGGTGTTCGCCAGCAGCATCCATGTGGTGGATGGAAACGAAGGCGATGCGGTATTGACTCCCGGTGCGCCGGTTGCGCCGCTAACGCTCTACGGCGCGAGCAAGGCCTGGGGCGAGGCGGCCGCCGCCTTTTTCGCCCGGCAAAAGGGGCTTTCAGTCCTTTGCCTGCGGATCGGCTGGGTGACGCCCCGGGATGGACCGCATATCGTTCCAGGAATGAAGAACCTGGAGGATGTGATCACACACGAGGACCTTATCCGCCTGATCGCCGCCGCGCTCGACGCGCCCGGGGAGGTCCGATTCGGCATCTTCTACGGTGTATCCGACAACCGCCCGGACCGGTACGATATCCGCAACGCGCGGGAGCGGCTCGGATACGAGCCGCAGGACGACGCCTTCGTCCTGGCAGAGGGCAACTACTCCGCGATCGGGCGCCATTGGGCCAAGCGCGCGGTCCGCAAGGCGCGGAAGGTCTTGCATATTAAATGAAACCCTCCAAACCGGATACGGAACCGAACGGCGCCGCCGGGCAGGCGGCGACGGCTTTTTTCGAGAGCGTCCGCGAAGCCTGCCGGGCGGCCGAGAGCCGCGCCGGTTTGGCGATCCGCCGGTTCGTCATCGGCGGATACGCCGTGGAAATCCGGTTCGCCGGCGATGCCCTTCTCCCGCACCTTGCGCCGGCCCTGGAGCATCTGGCGGCGCCAGCCCACTCGGGCAAGCCGGATCTGACCATCTGCGCCTGGGAGAGCGAATCCACGAACACGCCGATGCCGCCGCGCCCCTGGGGTTCCGATGATTGCATCGCGCGCGGGGATATCCGCGGCTTCGGGAACGAACGCATCGACCTGGCGCTCTCCGCCGATGTGGGGGCGGTGAGCCTGCTCGATGCCGAAGAAAACCTGGGGATCTTCTGGATCCGGGCCGCCGGACACATTCCTACCTACGAGCGGGGCGCGCCGCTGCGTTCGATCCTCCATTGGTGGATGCGCCGCCGCGGACGGCTGCTTATCCACGCCGGCGCGATCGGCCGGGAGGGGAAGGGGGCCCTGCTGGTGGGCCGGGGCGGCAGCGGGAAATCGACTGCCGCCCTGACGTGCATGCTGAACGGTTGGCGCTATCTCTCCGACGATTACTGCCTGCTGGCGGCGGAGGGTGAGCCGCGGGCCTACAGCCTCTACAACACCGCCAAGCTGACCGCCGATCACCTGAAGAATTTCCCGGCCCTGCAGCCGGCGGTGAGCAATCCCGGCGAACTCGGCGGGGAAAAAGCGTTGCTATTTATCCACGATCACATGCCGGACCGGGCGATATCCGACACTCGGGTGAATATGGTCCTGCTGCCGCGGGTGAGCGGGGATCCGGAAACGCGGATCCGGCCGGCTTCGCCGACGGCCGCCCTGCGCGCCCTGGCGCCGAGTTCACTGTTTCAAATTCCCGGCACGGGGCGGTTCGAATTCCAGGCCCTGGCCGATTTCGTAAAACGGATCCCCTGTTTCCATTTGGCATTGGGAACCGACATGGATAAGATACCGGACGTACTCTGGAAGGCGTTCCCGCAATGACCGACTCTCTGATCAGCGTCATCATGGCCGTCCGCAACGGCGAGCGCTTCCTCCGCCAGGCGATCGAGAGCGTCCGCGCACAGACCTACCGGCCGCTGGAGATCGTGTTCATCGACGGGCAATCGACGGACGGCACGGCGGAGATCGCCCGTTCCTACAAAGAGGTCCGCTACATCCGCCAGGAAAACGCGGGGGTCTCCAACGCCTACAACCTCGGTGTGGAAACCTCGCGCGGCGAGCTGATCGCCTTCCTCTCCCACGACGACTTCTGGACGCCGGATAAACTGGCCCTGCAGGCCGGCTACCTGAACGAGCATCCCGAGGCGGATTGCGTCGTCGCGCGGGTGAAGTTCTTCCTCGAGACCGGTTGCGCCTTTCCCTCCACTATGCGGGAAGACGTCCTGGAGGGCGATCACCCGCTGCGGATCCCGGAGACTCTGCTGGCGCGGAGATCCGTCTTCGACCGGGTCGGCCTGTTCGACCCGGAGATACCGGTGGCATCGGATATGGATTGGTTCGCCCGCGCCGCCGACCTGGGCGTGGCGGTCCCCGTGCTCGAAAAAGTGCTGCTGCACAAACGCATCCACGACCGGAACACGTCGGTGCAGGCCGCCGAAAACATGCGCGATATGTTCGACGTGCTCCGGCGGTCTTCGGCCCGCAAGCGCAAAGCGGAACAATCCCGTGAAAAATAAAAGGGATGGCTCCCCGCCGGCGGAGACCGCCGGAAAGCAGACTGCGGAATCCGGCCTCGTCAGCGTCGTCCTTCCCATCTTCAACAGCGAGCGCTTCCTGGCCGAGGCGATCGATAGCGTGTTGGCGCAGTCATACCGCAACCTCGAGCTGATCGTCGTCGACGACGGTTCGACGGACGGCGGCGCGAAGGCGGCCCAGGGCTATCCGGTACGGTACTTCCGGCAGGAACACCGCGGCCCGGGCGCCGCGCGGAATTTCGGAATCCGGCAGGCCCGGGGCGAATTTCTGGCCTTCCTCGATTCCGATGATCTATGGATGCCGGAAAAGACGGCCCGGCAGACGGCGCGGCTGGCGGCCCGGCCGGAACTGGAGGCGGTGTTCGGGTGGGTGGAGCAGTTCGCCGGAGGCCCGGCTGCTTCCCAAAAGATCCGCAACACCGGAATTATCAAAAAAGGCATCCATCCCGGCGCGATGCTCATCCGGTCGGCGTCTTTCGCGCGGATCGGACCGTTCGCCGAGGATCGGCGGATCGGCGAATTCCTGGATTGGTACGCCCGCGCCATGGAGGCGGGATTGGTTTCGGGGATCCTGCCCGAAGTCGTACTCCGCAGGCGTATTCACGAAGATAACCTGATGCGCAGCCGGGAGGCGGACACCTCGGAGTATGCCCGGATACTCAAGGCCGCCCTGGACCGCCGCCGTTCGGCGGAAAACAGCGGGGACGAATAACGCCGGTGTCCCTTTTCGGCTTGGTATACTCGTGCGTTATGATCGGGGCGTCTTTGAATATTCGAATATACAATGAAAAGACGCGACGGGACGGATTGACCGCATGAAGCGAACCGCGTTCTGGAAATGGGCATACCGGCAGATGCACGTCCAGCCGTTGGCGCTGGCGGGAATCGCGGGATTGGCGGCGGCGCAGCTGGCGAGCATCGGACTGATCGCATGGCTGTTCCAGAACGCGCTGTCCCTCCAGGTCCTCGCCGAATCCACGTTCGGGAGTGCGGCGGCCTTGTGCCTCTTCGCGGTGGCCAGCGCCGGCGGTATCTTCCTCTCCCGGATCGCGGGCGCACATCTCGCCAACCGGTCCGCCGGCCGGATGCGACTCGATCTGCTCGATTTCCTGTATACGCGCTCGCACGAATATTTCGCCTGGACCAACAGCGGCGCGCTGCACGCCAGCGTGGTGTGGGACAGCGAGCGCGCAGCAAAATTCAACGAGACGATGCTGGGCAGGGTCGTACCGGCTCTGCTGGTCGGAGCGGGCATCGGCGGGGTGTTGCTTTGGCTTAACCCGATGCTGGTGGTGCTGCTCCTGGCGGCCTTGCCGTTTCTCCTGGCGGGGAGCCGCGTTTCGCTGATTCTCCTCAAACGCCAAACCGACCGCTGCAAAACCGCCCTCAAGGAATACACCCAAAGCACATTGTCGGCCGTCCAGCATTTGGGATTGACGCGGATCCAAACCGCGGAGGTCCAGGAAACCACCCGCCAGTCCGGACGGATTCGGGCGCTGGCCCGCGAATCGGAAGCGCTCACCCGCATGCAGGCCCTGCACGACACCATGCAGACCGGCCTGCAATTGGGCGTGGTGGGCGTGCTGCTGATCGTCGGCGGCGGGCAGGTGGGCGCGGGGGAAATCCCGCTCGGCAATCTGCTGGCCTTTAACGTGGTGCTGATCGCGCTCCGGCGCTACGTGCAGGATCTCATCAACACCGTCCCCACGCTGGCGGACGGCCTGCACGCCCTCGAGACGCTGTTCCAGCTGCCAGAGCAGGCTCCGCCCGAGCCGTACCGCGGATCCCGACGGCACGATTTTTCGGGCGCGGTGGAATTCCGCGGCGTGACGTTTCACTACGCCGACCGCGAACCGGTCCTTCGCGAGATCGACCTGACGCTGGAACCGCGGACGCTCACCGTGCTGCTCGGCGCCAACGGGTCGGGAAAGACCACCCTGGTGAATCTCATTTTGGGCTTTTACCGCCCGCAGCAGGGGGCTTTGTTCGCGGACGGACACCCCTACGACGAGCTGGACATGCGGACCCTTCGGCGGCGGATCGGCGTACTGCCGCAAGATCCCGCCCTCCTCGACGGCACGGTGCGGGAAAACATCACCTACGGCATGCCGGATGCCTCCCCGGAATCCGTCCGGGAGGCCGCGGAGCAGGCAATGGCGCATGCCTTCATCGACGGGTTGCCGCAGGGCTATCAGACGCCGATCGGCGAAGGGGGAGTCCGGCTTTCCGGCGGCCAGCGGCAGCGGATCGCCCTGGCGCAGGCTCTTCTCCGGCGGCCGGCGCTGCTCATCCTCGACGAGCCGACCAACCACCTGGATACCGAGGCCACCCAGCAGTTGATCGGGACGTTGATGAAATCCGAAGACCCCCCGACGACGGTCGTCATCAGCCACGAAGAAGCCCTGGCGCGGCAGGCCGACCGGATCTACCGGCTGCAGGATGGATTGCTGACGGCCGATCGGCGCCGGACTCCCGCAAAGGGATCCCTCACGGCATCATGACCCACGACATTCCGAATCGATACGGCGCGTTCCCCAACCGCGATCAGGAGCTGTTCCTCCGGGCCGCCTTGCTGCCGGGCGATGCGGGATCGGCGGCCTGGCGGGAATGGAAGCAGCGCGTCGCGTGGGAGCGGGATATGGATGCGGCTTCCTTCGCCCTGCTGCCGTTGCTCTATCACCATTTAAAAGAACTCGGCGTGGAAGACCCGGCCATGGGGCGGTTCAAGGGCGTTTACCGCAAGGTCTGGTATCAAAACCGGACCCTGCTGCATGAAACGGCCGAAATCCTACGGTTGTTCGAAGCAGGGGGAATCGACACGATGGTCCTCAAGGGCGCGGCGTTGACCCGGCTGTACTATCAGGATTTCGGCCTGCGGAAAATGCACGATTTGGACGTGGTGGTTCCGCCGGCGAAACGGCGGGAAGCCATCGATGCGCTTTCGGGCGCGGGGTGGACGCCCAAATTCCGGCCGTTGTCGATGCTCACGGATGCCAACCTGGATCTGCAACATGGCTGGGCGTTTACGGACGGCCGGGAGCGGCAGCTCGATTTGCATTGGCGGGTGCTCCCGGGGGGTATTTTTCCGGACGCCGAAGAAGGCTTTTGGGCGGCCTCGGTTCCGCTGGATTTGGAGGGCGTCGCCACGAAGACGCTCTGCCCGACGGACCTTCTTCTGCATACGTTCGCCCACGGCATTCGATGGAGCCCCATACCGCCGATCCGCTGGGTGGCGGATTCGATCCACATCCTCCGGGGGGCACAGGGCGGGATCGACTGGGAACGGTTGACCGGATGGACGGAAAATTGCCGTCTGGTCCTGCCCGTCCGCGAGGGGCTGGCCTGCCTGCGGGAATCCTTCGGTGCGGATATTCCGGACGGGGTTCTGCGGGAGTTGAACGCCGTCCGCATCCCGCCCCTGGAACAACGGCATTACGCATGCATTGTCGCGCCGCAATCCGTCAGCTTGGGCGAACTGCCGGTGTATTGGTATGAATACCTGCTCAACCGGGAAGCCGCGGGGCGGCCGACAGGGCTTCGGGCCGCGCTCGGGTTCCTGCCGTATCTGCGGCGATTTAAAATGATGACCTGGCGGGAGTTCCTGGGCTGGATTGTTACGCGCCTTGCCGTACGAATAAGCAGAAGCATCAGGGGGAGAGCGGACGGGGAAGCGGCATTCCCGGAAGAATCCCTTTT
>JBJYXS010000326.1:0-5100 GCA_046260075.1 Anaerolineales bacterium
AAACTGGGTTGGTCCTTTGCTTGGCGTTCCCTCATGGCCGGCGAGCTGCTGTATGTCGGTTTGGGGCTTGGTCACCTGCTGACGATGGGAAGGGAATTAAACGACATGGCCCAGGTGATCTCCGTAATGATGATCATTGTCGCCATCGGCCTGCTTGTGGATTTTCTGGTGTTTGCTCCGACCCAGCGAAGAATCCGGGAACGGTGGGGCCTGCAAACTGCCCGCTGACCGGCCCCCGCCGCCCGAAAAACGATCTTTCCCTGCCCCTCAGCGGATTTCCGGTTCCAGAATACCGTAGGATCCGTCCCGACGCTTATAAATGACGTTGACCGATCCGTTGCGTACATTCTGGAACAGAAAAAATTCCTCGTGCCCCAGCATCTCCATCTGATCGATCGCCTCCACTTCGCTCATGGGTTCCAGCAGGAATTTCTTCCTGCGGGCGATGGGATGCCGGGTTTCGATGGATTCCTTTTCACGGCGGTCTGCGGAGGCCATCGTTTTCAGGGATTCGGATTCGCTGCGCGCGCGGAGTCGTTTGCCCTTATGCTTTTCGACGCGCCGATGCAGTTTATCCAGAGCGGCGTCGATGGAGGCGTAGATATTGTCGCTGCGTTCCTCCGATCGCAGCAGAAGATTTTTGCCCCGGATGGTAAGTTGAGCGACGTGTTTATCGGCGGCGTTCCGGACGGACCGGTCGAATTTTAATTCCACCCGGGCTTCATCCAAGTTGTCCAGAAAACGGCTGAGTTTATTGACTTTCTTTTCGACATATTCCCTGAGGCGGGGAGTCATCTCCATTTCGGATGCATTGACGAGAATTTTCATGGTCATGGATTCCTCCGCGAAAAAGATTTTATGAATCCCGACGGTCGTCCGGCGCGGGAGCCCGCGCCAATGTCACCGCGCACACCAGTTCGGCGCCGGCTTCGGTCAGCGCGGTCGCGCAGCTCAGCAGGGTGGCGCCCGTTGTGCAGACATCGTCCACCAGCAGCACTTTGCAGCCCGCAACGGATGTCGCGTGAAAGGCGTCCTTCATGTTCTGCTTCCGTTCAGCGCACGATAAACCGACCTGGGAAGGCGTCTCGCGCGTGCGGCGAAGAGATCTATCGGCCAGTGGAATGCGCGTCGTCCGGGAAAGGGCGTCGGCCAGGAGGCCGGCCTGGTTGTATCCGCGAGACCGTTCTCGCTCCTGGCCCAATGGCACGGGAATCAGGCAATCGAATGTCCAGGTCGGCATCGACCAATGCGGATAGGACAGGCGGACCAACTCCTCGGCCAAGGGCCGGTCGGAGGTGTATTTCAAAGCATGCAATGCCTTGCGCATCGCTCCGGAAAATTCCGCCGCCGACCGTATGAAACGTAGCCGTCGGTTTTCGATGCACCGATGCGGTAAATCCGCGCCGCGCGGCAAACCGCACACCGTGCAATACGATGAATCGATCCAGGGGATTTCACTCGCGCAACCGGCGCACAGCCGACATCCGGTCTTTCGACAATATACACATCGGGGAGGAAAGAGGAAATCGAGGAACGCGGCATACAACGTCCGGGCATGTTCTGTGTAAAGCTGCACCGGAAGTCCCCGTGTCAATTCGGCGGTCATCCTCCAAAGAACATCGCACCGACGGGAGAGGTGAATAGGATTAATCCGGCCGGCCCCAGGAGCACGATGAGGATCGAGGGGAAGATCAAGAACACCAGCGGGATCATCATCTTCACAGGCGCTTGCCGCGCTTTTTCTTCCGCTCGCTGCCGCCGCCGCATGCGCATTTGATCGGCTTGAATCCGCAACACGCGGGACATGCTGACGCCCAGTTGCTCCGATTGGACGACTGCGGCGACAAAGCTGGTCATCTCGGTGATGCCCACACGATCCGCCATATCCTTCAGCGCCTCTCGGCGCAGTTTGCCAAGCCGGATCTCTTGGATCACCCGTCCGAAGGCCATGCTGAGTTCGTTCTCCCACTCTTCGCTGACTTTCGACACCGCTGAATCGAAGCCCAAGCCGGCCTCTACGCAGATGGTCAGAAGGTCGAGGGCGTCCGGCATGGCTTTGCGGATGTTTTCTTGCCGGCGGGAAATCCGGCTGTCCAAGTACAGACGGGGAAAGAAATATCCGAACACCGTACCCAGCAGCACCAAGCCGATGGAGAGATACCATTGGAGTTTCAAGGATCCAAACAGGAACAGGAACAGCAACAAGCCGCCGAACAACACCGCCATGATGATCTGCAAGGACCAATACACGGGGGCTTCCACTCCCCAAGGATTTCCGGCCAAATCCAATTTCTTTTGTATTGTCTGGATGTTGGCGGCCGGCGTAAAGCGGATGACGAGATCGCTGACCCCCTTTAGGATGGGGAGGACAACCCGCTCGAGAAACGGCTGCTGTAACTCGATTTCCTCCAGGGAGATCGGTGTTTCACGCCCCGCGTACTCCGATAGGCGTTCGTCCAGCGGCGTCTTGTCTTGCGGCATCTTCATCGCCGCGTATACCAGCACCACCGCGCCGATGACAACCACCGCAATGAAGATCGTGACGATCATGAGCGCCCTTTCAGATCTCGATGTTCACGATTTGCCGGACGGCGATAAAGCCGATGGCGATCAACAGCAGACCGCATATCACCATCGGCAGGCCGCACATGCGGGTGTCCTCGTCGAAAAACCGCATGATATAGCTGGGATTATACAGGTACAGGAAGATGGCCAGGCCGAACGGCAGGAAGCCGATCAGGTATCCGGTGATCGATTGCTGCGCGGTCAGCACGCGGATTTCCCCTTTGATGCGGACCCGTTCCCGGATGGTATGGGAGATGGTATCCAGGATCTCCGCCAAGTTACCGCCTACTTCGCGCTGGATGTTGATCGCCGTGATGATCAGTTTCAGGTCCGGGCTGTTCATCCGCCGAAGCAGGTTTTCCAACCCGGTTTCCAGGGGCAAGCCGATCTGGACCTCCTGCACCACACGGCGGATTTCTATCGAGGTGGGAGGCGGCATTTCCTTGGAAATCGACTCAAGAGCCTGAATGATCGAATATCCGGCCCGCAAGCCGTTGACACTGAGGTTCAGCATGTCCGCCATTTGGGCTTCAAATTGATGCAGGCGGCTGCTTTGCTTTTGCTTGATGTAGAAATCGGGGAGGAAAAAACCCACCACCAATCCGATCCCCCCGAAGATGATGTTGGAGAAGAGGATGGCGACGATGACGGCCGTCCCCATGCTGGCGATGATCTTGAGGGCGGCATATTCGGTCGGGCGGAGCTTCAGATCGGCGCGGGCGATATCCCGCGATATGCTTTCGAACCAATTGGACCGCCCGAACGATTTATCGAGATAATCCGCGACCGGCGTGCTTCTGGACTTTTCCGCTGTGGAGGTTTTTTCCTCCGCAGGGGCTATGGATTCCGTATAACGGCTGAGACGTTCCTCCACCGATGTTTCGCCGGATCCCAGGAAGGCGAACAGCAGCAGCCCCACGGCGATGACGACGAAAATGATGGAAATTATCGTTGGAGACATGGGCAAACCCCGGTCGGAATCAATATCGCATGCGTTCGCCGATGCCGAATACCGACGCCGGCAGGTGGATGCCGCTGGCTTCGATGCGGTCCATGAACTTCGGACGCAATCCCGTGGGCCGCAACCTTCCGATTACGCGCCCGGATTCGATTCCCGTCTGTTCAAAGACGAATAAATCGGTCATCGTGATCACGTCCCCCTCCATGCCCTGGATCTCGGTGATGTATGTGACGTGGCGCGACCCGTCGCGCAGACGTTCCTGATGGACGATCAGGTTGATGGCCGAGGCGATCTGTTCACGGATGGCACGCGATGGAAGATCCATGCCGGCCATCATCACCATGGTTTCCAAACGCGCGAGGGTGTCACGCGGGCTGTTGGAGTGGAGGGTGGTCATCGATCCGTCATGGCCGGTGTTCATCGCCTGCAACATGTCGAGGGCCGCGTCATCGCGAACCTCTCCGACGACGATCCGTTCGGGGCGCATCCGCAATGCGTTGACGACCAGATCGCGGATGGTCACTTCGCCGCGTCCTTCGATATTGGGCGGGCGGGATTCCAGGGAGACGACATGCTCCTGGCGGAGCTGTAATTCGGCCGCGTTCTCGATGGTGATGATCCGTTCGTCGGCGGGGATAAATTGCGAGAGGATGTTGAGCAGCGTGGTTTTCCCGGAACCCGTACCGCCGGAGATAACCACGTTTAATCGCGATACCACGCAGGCCTTGAGGAATTCGATGGATTCCGTGGTCAGCGTGCCGAAGCTGACGAGATTCTCGATGGTGATCGGGATCTTGGCGAATTTCCGGATGGTCAGGACCGGGCCCACCAGGGAGATGGGCGGGATCACCGCGTTAACGCGCGATCCGTCCGGAAGACGGGCGTCTACGTACGGGCTCGACTCGTCGATGCGGCGGCCCATGGGCGAGACGATGCGGTCGATGATCCGCATGACATGGTCATCGCTTTCGAAGCTCACCGGAACACGTTCCACTTTCCCTTGCCGTTCGATATAGACGTTCTTTGCGCCGTTCACCATAATTTCGGTGATGGCTTCGTCGGCCAGAAGAGGTTCCAGCGGACCGAAGCCGAGGATTTCGGCTACGATCGCCTCGAACAGCCGCTTTTTTTCCGCCCGCGACAGGGCGATGCTCTCCTCCGCCAGGATGGTTTCAAACAGATCCTCGATCGTCCGCCGTACTTCCGCCGTGCGGTTGACATCCATCGAGGGATCCAATTCACCCAGCAGCTTGTTCTGAACGCGGGTTTTTAAATCGAAATAGGCGTCACGGGATCCCGACTGGGTACCGATTTGCCCGGTCTGTCGACGCGAACGCAGTTCAGCCAAACGCGACGCGCTGAGGTCTTCCCCCTGGGGGGTTTGCGATTGTCCTTGTTCGATCCGTCTGAGTAGCGACACGGCAGATCTTCCTTTCTACCCGGCGGGTATCCTTACCCGCACTTCACCGCATTCTGGCTGCCGCGCCGGCTTTCTTTTCTTCAGGATTGGATTGCTGCGCGATATCGGCCAGACGGGATTTTAAAGCCTGAGCCAGCTCGAGAATGGACCGGGC
>JBJYXS010000327.1:0-5105 GCA_046260075.1 Anaerolineales bacterium
TTCCGCATTCGGCGGACCGGGAAGGCCGGCAAAGGCTGATCCCCGCGCCTCCTCCATCATCCCCGCATAGTTGTAAACGTCATCCCCGCGCCTCCTCCGTCATCTCCGCATAGTTGTAAACGTCATCCCCGCGCAACCGTACCCGTCATCCCCGCGCAACCGTACCCGTCATCCCCGCGTGTTCTTGGCGGGGATCCAGCGTCTTTTTCCCGCCCGCTCAGGCATCGATTCCGCGCAGTGCGCGATGAACCATGGCCGTCATCAGCCGGCTGGGGTTCTTCTTATCGCTCCACTCTTCGGTTTTGTAGGCCATGTAGATGCTTTCCGGAGTCGCCCTGCCGGATGCATCCAGCTTCCTGCGCAGCCGGCCGGCCATTTGCAGAAACCGCCTGTCCTTCGCAACCCCCGGTATGTGCTTCAGCGCAAACACGACATGGAGCAGGTTGTACCAGACCATGGGATATTTTAATTTTTGAAAATCCGTGCCCATGCCGAACAGGAACGGTTTTTGGGTCTTCCGGTGGGTCCAATGATCCAGCACGGCCCGGGCGGACGCTTTCGCCTGGGGGGATTTCCGCCCGGCCGGATCGTCCGCCAGGGCGCGGGCCGCCAGGAGGTTGGCGTACGGGCACATGGCGTTCCGCGGCCCCGGTCCCTTGAACTTGGGAATGCTTCCGCAGCACGGATAAAACGATTCGCCGCAAAGGCCGCGGAGTTTTTTCACGGCGGGCCGGAGCCGGGAATCCCCGCCTGTCATCGCGAGCAGGGCATACACCACGACCGGAAAATCGCAGATGATCCATTCGGGGCTTGCTTTTCCGGAACCGCCGAAAACCTGCGGAATCATGATGTTCTGGCGGAAGACTCCGTCGGGGGCGATGTTGTCCAGCAGGTCCTCGATGACGGCGCGGGCGCCGGCGGTATCGCGGGTCACTCCGAGATCGGCCAGCATCGCCAGGCGGTGGATGAACAGATCGGGTTTGTCGTGCCGGGTGAGGACTTCCTTGCGCCAGCGGGAAACCGCCGTAATGTTGGCGCGGATGAACGGATCGCGATCCAGCAAGGCCGGATCCGCCTTCTTCGGAGAGATCAGCCGTTGGGCCTGATAGCGGATGTACGGTTCGGGCGCCGCCAACAGCCATTCCTTGGTTTCCTTGGGCAGTTTCATTTTCCACCTCGTTTCCGGGGGTGAAGTGCTTCCCGTACGAACGGCGCACTGCGCTTTTCGCAGAGCGCGTTCCAGCGTTTGAAGGCCCGCCGCAGTTCCGTTCCGGGCCACCGCGGCGGCAGCAGGGAAGGGGGCAGCAGGGGATCCGACATCAGGGTCTTGACGATCGAGTCGCCCGTCCGAAGCCAATGGACGAAGGCGGCTTTCGGGGAAAGCGAGGAAACCGCCGCGCCGGAGCGCCGGACCGTCCGCAGCATCGTGCGGAGATCCTTCCCGGTTCGATGCAATCCGTACAGTCCGGCGATCCTTTCGCGGGACGGTTCCTTGACGAAATCGCCGCAGAGCAGATCGAACCCATTCCGCCCAAGGAAATCCGCGAAGGTTTCCTCAATTTTTTCCACCGGATGCCGCGGTCGGATCCAGACGCCGGGGTACAGCGCCCGGAAGCGGTATGCCAGCAGCTTTTTTTGCAGCCGATGGCGGATTTTGGAATCCGGCTGCGAGAACGCCGCCGCCCAGTACGTTCCGTCCCAGCCGCTCCAATCCGGTTCGTGAAAATGGCGGGCGACGTTGGCGCCGATCCGCCGGCCCCTCCCGCCCCTTCGGTAGAACGCCGTGCGGCCCTGCTTGCGGACGGCGATGACATCGCGGGCGTGCATCCGCGAGAGGGCGCTGCGGACGTTGGTTTCGGTGATGCCGAACGGCGCAGCCAGGACCAGAATCTCCCGTGCGGATAATTCATCCGCCTGCAGCGTGACGAAGAAGGCGTAGAGGATATCGGCGTCCTTCATATATCACAATATTATCACCAGGGGAAAATAATTGCAATAAAAATGCCAGGCAATTTACGCCCTCTCTTCTCTCCTCCCCCGTTTCGCTGAAAGTTAAACAGGGGAGGAGTCCCGCCTTTTCTCCCCGGGTATGCTCTTTTCAAAACGGAGGAGACAAAGGAGGGGATATCCCCGAATTGGCGAAGTAGATAGTACAATTACCCACCTTGGCGGTTGCGCACTCGACGGAACGAACGATCCGCCCAACATCCGGACGGGACTTGGCATGGCACATACTTCGCATCGACTTTCGAATTCCTTTCAGGGCGCCCTGGCCGGCGGCGGCGATCCGGCAACCTCCCCGCTGTACGTCTTCGGGCCGTTCCTGAAGCTGATCGTGGCCGCCGGCGTGGCCGGCGTGACCTTCGGCGCGAGCATCTGGCTGGTGGTGTTCACCGTGGCGATGGTCTCGATGATGTACCGGCTGGTGATGCGCTGGGTGGTGGACGGCAGCGGCGGGAGCGGACTGACCGAGGAGGAATTCGGACCGTGGGCCGTCAAGGTGAACGCGGGGATCACCTTCGTGGAATACACCCTGACGTTCCTGGTGAGCGTGGCGGCACTGGTCACCTTCCTGGCCGACCGGTTCCCCGCGCTGGGCGGCAGCCTGGCGGGCGTGGAATACCGGACCCTGACGGCGGTGGTGCTCAGCCTCGGCATCGGTTGGCTGGTGAACCGCGGGCCGAAGACCGCCGCCCGGGCCTTCGGCCCGGCGACGCTGGCGGTGCTGGTGCTGCTGTGGACGATGATCGTCGCGACGGTTCTGCGGGACGGGATCCGGTTGCCGGCGCTGGACCTGCGGGCGTTCGCGCCGCCCTACCTGCACTTCACCCTGGGGGGATTCACGCGCATCCTGGCGGTGATGACCGGGATCGAGGTGTTCGCCAATTTGGTGGCGGCCTACGAAGGCACCAACGCCGAGAAAAGCCGCAAGGCCTTCGGCAGCCTGCTGATCATCATGGCCACCACCAGCCTGACGATGCTGGTGGTGGGACCGGCGATCATGGAACTTTCCAACCCCGCCGATCCGCACGTTTCGGTGTTCACCCAGACCATGGACGCCCTGCTGCCCTCGCCCCTGCCGTACATCGGCACGCTGATCGGCGTGCTGGTGCTGGGTTCCGCCGCCGCGGCCAGCGCGCAGGGGATTCAGAACCTCGCCCTCGGGCTGCGCTACCGGAACTACATTCCGCAATCGCTCGGGACGCGCAACCGCTTCGAAGTGGCCGACAAGCCGGTGTGGATCGAAGTGGCGGTGGTCGGGATCTGCTTCATGCTGTTGGGAACTTCGGAAGAGACATACCTGGCGATCTATGCGGCCGGGGTGTTCATTTTGCTTTCAATGACCGGATGGGCGGCGGCCAAACGGCTGTTGCGGGAGTGCCGGGCAAAATACACCGCCTCTTCGGCGATAACCCTGGCGGGCACGGCCGTGGCGGCCCTGCTGACCACGGCGGCCACCGTGATCATCTTCGGCGAGCGGTTCTTCGAGGGGGCCTGGACGTACCTGCTGTTCATCCCATCGCTGTACGCGGTCTTCAGCCACTTCCGGGGGCGGCTGGGGCGGCCCAAGCCGCTCGACGAGCACCTGGGGCGGTTCTTCGCCGGACAGTACCTGCTGCCGTTCCAGCGCCGCAACGTTCCGGAAGGAGCGTACGACATCACCCGCATCCTGGTCCCGCTCGACGGTTCGAAGCTCGATGAGGATGTGATGCCGGTGGCCGAACAACTGGCCCGCAGGGCGGGCAGCCGTCTGACGCTGCTGGAATCCCGTTCGCACCGCGGACCGCGGCCGGAACGGGGCGGCGGCGATCCGGACGGCGCGATACGCCTGGATCTGGAACGGCGGGCCGGCGCACTGCGCGAAAGCGGGCTGAAAGTGGAGACCGCGATCCGCAGCGGGAACGTCCCCGAAGAGATCGTCCGGCACGCCGAGGCGGGCGAGGCGGACATCATCGTCATGGGGGCTCCCGGCGCGTCGCAGCTGGACCGTCTGATCGGGCGCAGCCCGGCCATCCACGTCATCCGCCAGACCGAACTGCCGGTGCTGCTGGTACGGCCGCTCCGCGGCCGGAAGAGTCCGCGGACGTCGTTCCGGCGGATCCTGGTCTGCCTGGACGGATCGGCGGGATCAGAGGAGATCCTGCCGTGGGCGCGGAACTTCGCGCGTTATTTTGTGAGCGTGATCGTATTCCTGACCGTTCCGGAAGCGGAAGAGGAGAAGGAAAAGCTGGAGGGCTACCTGGGAACGGTGGCGGCCGAGTTCCGCAAGCTGGGTTTCGACGCGGAAACGCGGGTGATGGGAACGACCGCCAGCCGGACGATCGCCAGCGTGGCTGAATCCGAGGGATGCGACCTGATCATGATGGCCACGCGCGGACGCGGCGCGCCGAAGGAAATCGACGTAAAGGTGGGCAGCGTCACGGACCAATTGGTGCAAACGGCCCGCTGCCCGGTGTTCACCGCCAAGGTGCTGGGCTTGGCGCGCGAGGATGCGGAAGGGGAACTGCCGGCGGCGGCCGGCCGGACGCCGCAACCGGGACGTTTGGAGTTATAGAGCAGAGACCGGTCCGGCGCGGCGATGGCGGCTTGTGTGCTGGCCGTCGGGCCGCCAAGAAACAGCCATGGAGAATCGGCTGATGTCTCCGATAAAAATGGAAAAGGCGGAGAAAGCCAATCGGCTTGGTTTAAAATATATCGAAGCCATTAATGCTCAACGAATAGAAATGATTGAAAAATCATTGCACTCCGAATGCATTTGGGAGACCAGCGCTTCGTCGCCGGAAGACGGCAAAATTATCGGCGGAAAGAACATCGTCGAATATTGGAAGAACAAATTTGGAGGACGGTTGAAGCATTCCATCAAGGTCGAAGAAATCATGGGATCGGGGCTCCGGTGCATCCTGTTTGAAGAAATTGAAGAGGAAAAAACCGGAGGGCTGCAAACCATCCGTAGAGCAGTGGAAATATTCGAGGTACAGGGGGAGGAAATCATCAGGATACGGTCGTATACGAAAACATGAAAACAAAGGCGGCTTGAACCGCAAGCGTGTCCCCGCCGCTTTGCACGCATGCCGCTTACAGGAGACGGAAGCGGGATGGGAGGA
>JBJYXS010000328.1:0-5258 GCA_046260075.1 Anaerolineales bacterium
GGAAAAAAGAACTCCCCGCGCGTACCGATCCGGGACAGACTCCTCGCCGTTGCGAAAGGCCCCGTTGCGCGGCCTATTCGCCGCAACCCCCCCAAGGGGATGCCGGGGGAACATCATCCGCCCTGCTTGCGTCTATATTTTTATGTATCGCATACGGCCGATCGGACACCGCGCAACGGACCCCATCCGGGGATGGCGGTTCGCCGGCTTCGCGCTTTTCCTTTCCTCCTGCACCGTGTTCTCCGCCCCACACGGATATTACACGCCCCAGGAAGCCTATGGGAGTGCGGAGGCGTTGGCGGGGACGACGGTCACCGTCCGCGGAAAGATCGAAATCGTCTCCAGCACCTGCACACTGGAAGGCTGTCCGCCCGAGAATCCCTGCTGCAACGGCTGCTATCATCAGCTGGGATTCCGGGTGGATGCGTACCGCTCTCTCCGGCTGGCCGGGAGCAATTCGGGCTGTACCGGCAATTCCTGCCAAAACACGTGCCCGTTCATCGACCCGTCGAAAACGTATGAAGTGACGGGCCGGCTGACGATGGATGCCGGTCAAACCGTCAGTTTGAATATGAGCACATGGAAGGCCATCGAATGAACCCGATCCGGGTTTCCGCGCATGCGCCGCTGCGATCCGCCGCTGGTGCGCTGACGGTATTACTCCTGGCATCCTGCATCGTCTTGCCCGCCTTCCGCGGATATTACACGCCAACCGAGCTGTACGCGAACGCCGACGCGCTGGTCGGGCAAACGGTCTCGGTGCGCGGCAAGGTCGAGATCGTATCCGGGCTGTGCACGGAAGAGGCTTGCGGGGGAGACAACCCCTGCTGCAATTATTGCAGTTATAGTCTGGGATTCTCCATCGACCAGTTCAATAAAATCTACTTCTCGGGCGAAGCTGCGGACTGCACCGGCGATGACTGCCACGCCGATTGCCCTTCCCTCCAACCGGGCGGGACCTACGAAGTCAGAGGCAGGGTCTGGGAGGATTGGGGAAGCATCGTCTATTTGGAACTATCGGAGTGGACATTGATCGATCCGGCGCCGGCGGGAACGATGTCGCCCCCGCGCTGGTAGACGCACGGCTCATCGTGCTCGTCATTCCCACCGGAACGTTCTGGCTGCCAGGATCACCCCCACCGCCAAGACAGCGACCAGGACGGCCACCTCGGCACCATGGGCGCTCCAGCTATCGCCTTTCCATAACCCCTGCATCAGCTTCACCACGTAGGTGACCGGCAGAAACCGGCTGACCGACCGGACGCTTTCCGGAAGGACCTGCAGCGGCATCGTCGCGCCGGAGAGGAACATCATCGGGAAGGCGATCACCATGCCGGCCGTCTGGGCGATGCGGGCGGTCGGCGCAATGCCGGCGATCAGGTAGCCGCAGGCGAACATCGCCAGGGAACTCAGGCTGAAACCCGCCAATACGCTTGCCCAATTCCCGTCGAAGCGCATGCCGTAGCCGAACTTCCCGACCAGGACCAGCAATCCGACCCCCAGCAGCGTCATCAGGAAATACACCGCCACGTCCGAAACCAGGTAGACCGCCGGAGAAAGCGGCGTCACCCGGAAACGGCGCAATACGCCGGATTCGCGGCTGCTGGCGGTGCCGATCGGGATGCTCATCAACCCGACGGTGAGGATGATCAGACCGATGTAAGCCGGCACCGACACATCCACCGTGCCCAGACCCCCGAACATCTCGCTGGGCTCGTTGCCGTAGATCGACCCGAACAAGACCAGCATCATCGGCGCATACACAAGGGTGAAGAACAGCGCGATCGGTTCGCGGAGATAAAGTTTCATCTGATAGGCGATTAATTTTCCCAGGGCTCGCATGGCTCCTCCTCAATCCCGCAAGGGACGGCCGGTCAGGGCGATAAACACGTCGTCGAGCGACGGCTGTTCGGTGCGCAGGTCGCGGAACCGGATGTTCCCTTTACCCAACACGCCCGCCACGCCGCCGACGAGCTCGCCGCCGCGGCCGTAAACGGTCACCCGTTCTCCGTCGCTTTCCATCCGGACGAACCCCGGCACGGTACGCAGCGCATCCGCCGGAATCGGATCGTCCGTCCGGAAAATCACCCGGTTTTCGTCGGGCAAGGCCCGGATCAGGTTCCGGGGGGTATCCAGGGCGATGATCCGTCCGCGGTCGAGAACCGCCACCCGGTCGCACAACCGTTCGGCTTCCTCCATGAAGTGCGTCGTCAGGAAGATGGTCTTGCCCTTGGCGCGGATGTCGCGCACCAGATCCCACATCGCGCGCCGGGCCTGCGGATCCAAACCCGTCGTCAGTTCGTCGAGGAAGACCAATTCGGGATCGTTCAGCAGGGAAAGGGCGATAAACAGCCGCTGTTTCTGTCCTCCGGAGAGTTTGGAAACGTACGCATTGCGCTTTTCAGCCAATCCCAAACGTTCCATCAGCAGCCGCCAGTCCGACGTTTTTTCATAAAAGGAACCGAAGAGATCGAGGGCTTCCCATACCTTGACCCTGGGCGAGAGCGCCGCCGACTGCAATTGGACGCCGATCCGTTTTCGCAAGGCTTGTCCGTCCGCGCGCGGATCCAATCCCAGCACCCGTAGCGAGCCGCTGTCCGGCCGGCGCAGGCCTTCGCAGCATTCGATCGTGGTGGTCTTTCCCGCGCCGTTCGGGCCGACCATGCCGAAAATCTCCCCCTGCCCCACCGCGAATGTCACGCCGTCCACCGCCGCCACCTTGCCGTAAGTCTTGCGCAGGTTTTCCGCACTCACTACCGCCATGCCCGCCTCCCTTCTTGCACCGTCCGGATACTGCCATCATTGCTGCCGTGGAACCGCCGGAACATGCCGCTCTGCGGGTTCACATATGAAGTATACGGCGCAACGGCGAGTCCCGGGGCAGGAATCGGGGGCGAATCCGGCTCGAAAGCGGGTTGAAAATGGGTTGGGATGTTTCGAAGCAGAGGTTTGGAACGGAAAAACAGCCGTTCAGGGTACGCCGGTACTACGGATAAATTTCCCTCAACCACGCCAACGGGTTGACCTGGATCCCACCGACCCAGACTTCGAAATGCAGGTGCGAACCGTCCGCCCTTCCGGTGGCACCGATCAGGCCGATGGTCTGGCCGGGATCGACCATTTCACCGGGCTGAACCTGGATCGTTTCCTGGTGACAGTAGCGGGTGTATACGCCCCATCCGTGGTCGATGACCGTCGCGTTGCCGCAGACGATCAGCGGCCCGGTGTAGGCCACCCTGCCTTTTGCAGGGGCGAAGATCGGCTCCTTCATCAACCCATAGTAGTCCACTCCGGTGTGGAAATAATAATAGGTACCGTTGTTGTAACTGCGGTGGTTGCCGAAATAGGAGGAAATCGCGCGCGTGGCGGGTTTGAGGAACACACCCGTCCAATACCGCTCCTCGGTGAAGGGGGCGACGACCGAGTCGATCAGCTCGGATTCAGCCGCTATCGTATTAAGGTCCAACGTTTCCGGCGGGACTTTTAAATCCGGCTCGACGGGGTAATTGGCGCTTGCCACCAGCACATCCTGCGAGAAGTGGGCCGTCCGCCCGTCGGCCGATGCGACGGTCAGTGTGAAGGGATAGGTTTGCGGCTTTGTCAGGACATGGATTCCCTGCAAGGCCACCAACTGCCCCTCCCATTCCCGGAAATTCAGCGGTGCTTCGCCGAGCATCCCCTCCGCCATGCCGTCCCCCTCCAGGGTCAGGAAGACCTCGCCGGTGGTCCCCTGGATGAGCGGCAGGGACCGGAAGCGCACATTCGTCACCGGATCCGGCCATACCCGCAGCGGCCGGTCGCCGCCGACGGTCAGGATCGTCTGTCCGGTGTACTGTTCGGCCGCGGACGACAGGCCGTTTACTTCAATCAGCTCCCATGGATTAATTCCCTCGGCGGCGGCCAATGCCAGCAGCGGCGTTCCCTCGGCGAGCGTAAGCGCCCGGCCGGTTTCCCATCGCGGTGCGGGTTGCGTTTCCTCCTCGGGCTCGACCGTGATCAGCGCCTGGCCGGCGTACAGCCGCCGCGGATTCACCAACCGGTTCAACTGCATGAGCGTATCCGCCGAAATTCCGGTCCGCAACACAAGGGTTTCGATCGTCTCCCCGAGCGCCACCGTATGGGAGGTGAGTACTCCGTGAATACCCTCATATCCGGGGATGACCAACCGGTCTCCCGGATTGATGACGTGGTTTTCGGAAAAGCCGTTGGCGGCCTGCAGGTCGGGGATCGTCACCCTGAAGATATTGGCGATCGCCCAATACGAATCGCCTTCCCCCACGATATATACCGGTCCGTCGGTCTGGGCGTGTGCTGCCCGGACGGCGGTAAGCGATAAAGCCAGAAGGATGCTAAGAACGAGAAATTTTTTCATGGAATGCCACGCGGTCGCCGACCTGCAGTTGCTCAAGCGCTTTCGGATGCAATTCCAGCACGTAACAGGCCGGCACGGCGGATGCGTAAAACGGCCGCCAGGGAAGCGCCCGGACCCGGTCGACGACCGTGCCCCGGTCGTCCAGCCAGAATACGCCGATCGGGAACGGCACAAACAGCATGTGGATGGATGTCATCCCGATTGACGGCCGGGAGTATACCAGGAGCGCGCCCTCGTTCTCGGAAAGGCTGCCGCGGAACATCAATCCCAGCATTTTATCTGCAAATCCGCGGCAGATGCGGACTCTGTCCGCCAGGGAAGCGTCCGAAGGAACGGTGGTGACGGCGGCCGTACGGCCGCACTTCCGGGTAAGTTCCGCTTCGCCGCGCATCGCCCTCCAATTAAAAACGCGCCGTGTCCGGCGCGCTGCACAGTTCCCAAGAAACGGGCGGGCTCATTTGGGAGGAATCCGCTCGGGAGACCGGCCGGCCAACACCCGCTCGACGCTCTCCACCAGATCCTGTGGAGTGAAGGGTTTCGACACGTAATCGTTCACACGGGCCACATGCAGTCCCAATACCCGGTCGATGCTTTGAGCCCGGGCGGTTACCACCACCACCGGAATATCGGCCAGCGCTTCATCCGCCCGCAGCCGGTGGAACACTTCCCAACCGTCCATATCCGGCATCATCAGATCGAGCAGAATCAGATCGGGTTTCCAAGCTTTCGCCTTCGCAAGGCCGGCCTCACCGCCGATGGCGCCTTCCACCTCATATCCCTTGCGTCCAAGGATCAACCGAATGAGGTCGAGGATTTCCATCTCATCGTCGATGCTCAAAATGCGCGCTGCGGCCATCCATCCTCCCGCGACAGTCCCGGCGACACA
>JBJYXS010000328.1:5358-6531 GCA_046260075.1 Anaerolineales bacterium
CTGGCGGCGGTTTGTTCCGCATGCGGCGATTCCTCCGCACCGACCGCCACACCTACACCGACACCCTCGGCCACCCGTTCGGCCCCTTCCGTCACGCCGAGTCCACGGGCGACCGACACGCCGTCCCCCACCGCCTCCCCGACCCGCGAACCGGCGGCCGAGAGGATCCCGGCCGTGGAATACCACCATTCGACCTTCCGCCTTGCCGATGATGTCATGATGCAAACCGACTGGTTCCGCGATCAGATGGGTTGGCTGGCCGATAACGGGTACCGGACTCTGACCGCCGATCAACTGGCGTCCTTTCTGGACGGGGCATACACTCCGGCGAAATCCGTCGTCCTGACCTTCGATATCGGCACGGCCCAGCGCGCGGATTATTTGGAAAACATCCTGCCCACGCTGCGGCAGCACGGTTTCCACGCGCTGTTCTTCGTGCTCGTCAACGCCATCTCCGATGAATGCGGCTTCCAGAACCAGGTGTGCTGGCAGGATCTGCGGGATTGGCACGAAGAGGGGTTGATTTCCGTGGAATCCCACGGCATGTACCATCCCGATTACACGACGATCTCCGCCAATGAACAGCATTGGGACGCCGAAACGGCGCGCCAGATCATCGCCGATCAGATCGGGGAACCGCCGATCGGGTTCGCCTTCCCGTTCGACGCCTATGACGAGACCGCCCAACAGATCGTCGAATCGGTCGGCTACTCCTTTGCCCTTGCCGGAAACACGGGCAAGGACCGTTCGATCCACCGCCTGGATCCGAACCGGTTCAGCCTGCCGCGGGTGTACCCCTATTCCAATCCGGAGATCTATCCGGTGGTATACGCCGCGTATGGAAAAACCTTCGGGGAGTTGATCGTCGAAAACAGCGAGGCCGCTTCCGCCGCCCCGTCCGAACCCGGCACCGCGACCGTCACCCCGACGGAGCGCTCCACCGCGGACGACGCCGAGGCGTATTACCGCTCCTGTCTTTCCATCGACGGCGTCGTTGATCCGGCCGAACGGCTGTATGCGCTGAACCAGCTGTTCCTCCCCGAATCCCTCACGGATGCGGCCGCTTCACAATTGGCCTATCCGATCATCCACAAGCCATCCTGCAACATCGCCCTGGGGAACATCCCGCGGGGGATCGTCCTGCATATCACGCGCGGCACGCTGACCGCCTCG
>JBJYXS010000329.1:0-2826 GCA_046260075.1 Anaerolineales bacterium
ACCATGCCGGTCACGGTCGACGGCGTGCAATTGCAATTCACCGGCGTAGCCACGGCGTCGCATTATAAGGTGGGGACGATCGATTACAAACCGACATCCTCCGCCAAGGTCTTCCTGGTCGCGGATGCCGATGTGCTGTCGGACGACGTGGCATATGCCGATGTAAAGGATTGGAAAGTGACCCTGAACGATGATATCAAATGGACCATCGTCATGTCGCACGGAAAAGTGGGCGACATCGATTCCCTGACGTGGGTCTTCGTGGTGGAGAAAACGGAGACTTCCTTCGAGATCCATTTTCCCGGAGGAGTGGACATACTATTGGACGACCTTCTGCGGTAGCAGGGAAGATGCCGGCGGGCTTCGCTTCCGGACGGGGACGGCCTTATGCGGCGCCCTTAACGGAGTTTTCCGCCTTGCGGCAGATGGCGCGGGTTAACCCGGTAAAGATCGCCGCGTGGAACGGCTTCAGGAACAGCCAGTAGAGGATTCCCAGGAAGCCTTTCGGAAGGTAATAGGCTGTCAGGAGGAGCCGGGTCTTCCCGGCATCGAAGGGGGCGGTCAGGAATTCCAGCCAACCCAGCCCGAACATCCGCATTTCCGCGCGCAACCTCAGCAACCGGCCGTCTTCCACCTTCTCGACGCGCCAAAAATCCACCACATCTCCCGGCCGCACCTCGAGGGGGTGCCTTCGTCCGCGCGTCATTCCCACCCCGCCGGTCAGGCGGTCCAGCCAAGCGCGGAACCGCCAGAGCCAATCCATGTAGAACCAGCCTTTATCGCCGCCCAGCGAGGTGAACACTCGAAACACGTCCATCGGCGGGGCGGGTGTCAGGCGCTGACGGCGCTCCAGGATCAGGCCCTCCTGGAATTGCAGGCCTTCCGGCGTTGGGTCGCCCTGGCTGCTGGCCAGCGAATCCGCCCAGGTGGTCTCGACTTCCCCGTGTTCCATTTTTTTGATCGCCCGCCGGAGATATTCCCGGTACGGCAAAAGCGGCAATATCCCGAAGATGTCCGCAGCGGCGCCGGATTGCACGACGGCCGGGCGATACAGGCCTTCGATACGTGTGCGTGCCAAATCCCTTGGAATCGGCGTCATCAAATGAACCCATTGCGAGGAGATCCACGGCAGGTATACGGGAAGGGGGATCATCAGCCGCCGGAAGCGGCGTTCCTGGGCGTAGGTCCGCATCATCTGGCGGAGGGTCGTCACTTCCGGCCCCCCGATTTCGATGATTTTCCCCCGGGCGGCGGGCGTGCATACCGCCAGCACCAAGTAGTGCAGGAGATTGCGGATGGCGATCGGCTGGATGGGGGTGAACAGCCATTGGGGGCAGAAGAAAAACGGCGACCGTTCGGTGATATGGCGGACGATTTCGAACATCGCACTGCCGCTGCCGATCAGGGCGCCGGATCGGAACTCGGTGAGGGGGATGCCGGAGCGCCGGAGGATTTCCGCGGTGCGGCGCTGCGACATAAGCAGGCCGGACCGGTCGAAACGGTCCTCTCCCAGCCCGCCGAGGAACACAGTATGCCGGATGCCGGCGGTGCGGGCGGCGGAGGAAAACCGCTTCGCGACCCGGAGGTTCCGTTCCAGGAAGGCGGCGCCCCCGCGCTGGGAATGGAGCAGGAAGAACGCCGTATCGATGTCGTGCATGGCGTCTTCCAGGACCCCGGATTCCATTGCGTCCCCGGCGGCGATTTCCACTTCCTCGGCCCACGGCCTTCCGGAGAGGCGCCGTTTTTCACGGACCAGTACCCGCACGCGGTAACCGGCCTCCACCAAGCGCGGCGCCAGACGGCCGCCGATGTAACCGGTCACGCCGGTGACGAGGACCCGGGCCGGGGTTCTTTCCTGCCGTGCGGAGCGGACGTCGGGGGTCATGGAGTCGGGGCGTCTCCGCGTTTCCTGCGGATGGCGGGTCCATTGGGGTTCGGTCTTCCACACAAACGGTACGAAGCCTGCAACAGACATCGGAAGCGCGTCACGGTCCGCCCGCCCTTTCACCCGCAGCATCCAGTGCGGTTACTTCATCCGGACGCAGCCGCCAATCGAGCGTTCCCAACACGTCCAGAGCTTGGTGTTTATTTTTTACCCCCGGGATGGGGACGGCTCCCTTGGCAATCACCCAATTCAGGGCCACTTGCACGGGCGTCCTGCCGCCGTATCCGCCGCCGATTTCACGCATCAGGCCGAGCAGCGGTTGCAGACGGGCCAGGAGGTCCTTTGAATACCGCCAGCGCCGGACTCCCGATGGAGGGGAATCCGGCGTGTAGCGGCCGGACAGCATCCCCATCGCCAGCGGGCTGTAGGCGATTACGGTGATACCGAGTTCGGCGCACATTTTCATCAACCCGTTCTTCTCCGCCCGCCGGTCCAACAGGCTGAAGGGGATTTGGTTCGAGGACAGCGGCAATCCCGCTTCCCCAAGCCGCTCCGCGCACCGCCGGGTCCGCCGGGCGTCGTAATTGGATATTCCCGCCGCCCGGATACGGCCTTCGCGCACCGCTTCGGCCATGGCTTGCATGAGCGCCGTATCCGGCAGCAGGGAAAACGGTTGGTGGATCTGGTACAGTTCGATCGTCTCCCGTTGCAGACGTTCCAGGCTGCCGCGCAGGGCCCGCGCCAGGCTGCCCTTGGTCAGGCGGTAGGGGAAGGGGAAAAATTTTGTGGCGACGACCGCCGGCCGGCCATCCGCTTGGAGCATCCGGCCGAGCAGGCGTTCCGATCGACCGGATCCGTACACCTCGGCGGTGTCGAAGAAATTAATGCCCGCGTTACGGCAGGCGGTGAAGGCCTGCTGGATGTCCGCCTCGCCGTAGTCA
>JBJYXS010000330.1:0-2436 GCA_046260075.1 Anaerolineales bacterium
CGCGCCCGAAGAGCAGGCTGGCGTTGTGGCCGCCGAATCCCAGCGAATTGGAGAGTGCGGTTTTCAGCGGCTTGCGGCGCAACTTGTTGGGCGTGTAGTCCAGATCGCATTCCGGATCGGGCGTTTCGTAATTGATCGTCGGTGGAATGATCCCGTCGCGCAAAGCCAATACGCAGAATACCGCTTCAACTCCGCCAGCCGCTCCCAAGAGATGGCCGGTCATCGATTTGGTGGATGAGACAGCGAGGGTATGCGCATGGCCGCCGAAAACGCTCTTAATCGCTATAGTCTCACTCTTATCGTTCAGGGGTGTGCTGGTCCCGTGGGCGTTGATGTAATCCACCGCTTCGGGAGCCGCTCCCGCCTGTTCGAGCGCGGCCCGCATGCACCCCGCCGCGCCCGAACCGTCGGCAAGCGGGGCGGAGACATGATAGGCGTCATCGGTGGTGCCGTATCCCAACAGCTCGGCCAGGATCGGCGCCTTTCGGGCGCGGGCATATTCCAATTCCTCCAGGATGAGGATTCCCGAACCTTCGCCGGTGATGAAGCCGTCGCGGTCTTTATCGAAAGGACGGGAGGCCTTTTCGGGCGCGTCGTTGCGTTTCGACAGTGCACCCATGTTGCCGAAACCGGCGATGGCGATCGGATGAATGGTGGATTCCGCGCCGCCGGTGATCATCACATCGGCCGCACCGCGGCGGATAACCTCTCCCGCCTCGCCGATCGCGTTGCTGCCGCTGGCGCAGGCCGAGACGACGGCGTGGTTAGGTCCGTGGGCGTCGAAGTTAATCGCTATCTGACCCCCGGCGCTGTCGGCCAATATCATGGGGATCATAAAGGGGTTGACCCGCCCGGGACCGCTGCGCTGCAATACATTGAGTTCGCGAGTCAGCGTGCCCAGACCACCCAAGCCGCAGCCGATGATCACACCGGTACGGTCCGGGGAAGGGACCGGTGTGGAAAGTTGTGCGTTGCGAACGGCCTCGGCCGTCGCCGCCATGGCGAATTGCGTGTACCGGTCCATCCGCCGGCTTTCCTTGCGTCCCAACAGCGGGACCGGGTCGAAGTCCTTGACCTCCGCTGCGATCCGCGTATCAAATCCGGAAGCGTCGAACGCCGTTATCGGCCCCACGCCGGAAATGCCGGAGCATATGTTTTTCCAGGCAGTGGGCACATCATTACCCACCGGACAGACGATGCCCAATCCAGTGACGACTACTCTTCTGGTCATTTTCCCTCCCCGAGGCCGCATTTTACTGCTTTAACACCGCCGGTGGAAGATCGCTTCTATTTTCGAGGGAAGAATCGAAGATTGCGGGTCGGATATGGATGGTTTATACTTCCCGACAAGGCCGGGCGGCATCCGGCTTTGTCGGAGGTATCGCGACCCGGCCGTCCCCGCAGAATGTGATCGGTTCGCACCGCCGATCTCCACGGGGGTGCCGGTCGCGAAATCCATCAAAGAACCCATCCTCATTTTTCCAAACCACGAAGCGGAGGACGTCCACAGCCATGCGGCCCGAATTCTCGATCGTGATACCGGTGTTCAATGAAATGGAAAGCCTTCCGGAGTTCTACCGGCGTCTGCGGAAAGTGGCGGATAAAACGGGAAAGACCTGGGAATTCCTCTTCATTAATGACGGCAGTACGGATGATTCGCCAGTCCTGCTAAAAGGATTGGCCCGAAAAGACAAGCGGGTCCGGGTCATACATTTCGTCCGCAACTTCGGTCATCAAATCGCCGTCACCGCCGGCATCGACGCCGCCCAGGGACGAGCGGTGGTTGTCATCGACGCCGACTTGCAGGATCCGCCCGAAGTGATACCGGAACTCATCGCCCGGTGGCGGAAGGGGTACGAAGTGGTGTACGCGGTGCGTTCGGAGAGAGCGGGGGAAAGTTGGATCAAGGAATTCACCGCGAAAATATTCTACCGGCTGATCTATCGGATCACCGATATCCAAATCCCGCTCGACACCGGCGATTTCCGGCTGATGGACGAAAAAGTGGTATTGGTCCTGCGCGGCATGCGCGAGCGAAATCGATTCCTGCGAGGCATGTCGGCCTGGGTCGGTTTTCGGCAGATCGGACTTCCCTACAAACGCCAAGCCCGTTTCGCGGGAAAGACGAAATATCCTTTCCGGAAAATGGTGAGTCTGGCTTTGAATGCGATCACATCTTTTTCCTATTTTCCCCTTCAACTGGCGACGTTTTTCGGCTTCCTTTGCGCGTTGGCTGCCGCCGTTGCCATACCGATCGTGGCCCTATTCCGGTTGGCCGGAGAGGGCGCTTTCTTCGGACAAGCCACCACGCTGATTTCGGTTCTCTTCCTGGGCGGCGTGCAGTTGATTTGCGTGGGGATTCTGGGGGAATACGTCGGCCGGATCTACGACGAAACCAAGGGCCGCCCGCTGTACATCACCCGTGAGGAATTGGAA
>JBJYXS010000331.1:0-1567 GCA_046260075.1 Anaerolineales bacterium
GCGACGATGTTCGGATGGGGAACGGAGGAAAAGACAATCGGCCGGGTGAATGTGCGAATGACGACATCGCCGTACCCGAATGCCCGCCCGTTGACCGTGCTCGATACCGCAACCGATTGGATCATCCCCATGGGAGCTTCCTGACGGTCGTCGGAGATCAGGGGCACCCGGCGCAAGACGACCACCCGGCGGTCGGTGATCAAATAAAAATCATTGCTCCAATCCAATGTAGACCAAGCCCCGTACACCAACGACGCCACCAGCCCGCCGCCGGCGATCAGATACGCCCAGGACGGCCAACTTTGGGCGAAGATGACGGCAAAGGCCGCCAGGCTGAGTAATCCGATCAGAGCCGGAAGCGCCAATTGGGGGATGAGCAGGAAATTCGTCTTGCGGGTCGCCAGGAACACCGTTTCGTCCGCTGCCAGCCAGGGGAAAGACTCCCCGCGCACCAGCCGCCTTCCGTGTGCGACCGTGCGCAAGAGTTCTGCCGCCTGCGGCAGGCTGCGCAGCCTTTCCCGCAGTGCGTCGGATGAAGCGCGCAGCACGACCGCATCGGCTTCCACGAAGGCGGAAGCGTGACGCTTCGGCAGTCCGAGGATGGCTTCCTCGCCGAATATTTCGCCCCCGCGTAGCACCCGGGCCTGTTCCTCCTCGTCCCCGCGCCGGTACCAGATGCTGACCTGCCCGTCCAGCAGGAAATAACCGTGATGGGTCGGTTCACCCTCGCGGAAAACATCTTTGCCCGCCGGAAGGCGCTTTGTTTCCAGAATGGCTTCCAATGCGGATAGTTCCTCCGCGGGGAGGTCGGCGAACATATCGAAAGCGGAAAGCCCGGTCGCCGGGCGGTCGGAGGAATTCATGACGGCCGCATCACTCATCCACACTGATTTTAACACCGACGGACGCCGGGACCTGCAAGTCGTGGGTTTCGTCGGCCGAAAGGGCGGACCGGGCTTGATCCTGCTTAACAACGGGCCTTAAAGAATGGCCGAAGACGCCGGGTGGGAAACCCCGAACTTCAGGCGTTTTGAGTTTATCGGGCTGTTCCCCTCCATGAGGAACGTGGAATCTCGTCGGTATGCGGGGAGCACCAATATTCCAGCCGTGGGGGAGTCTGGCTCGGGAAAATTAGAGGGAGCACATCGGCGGTTAAAAAACCATGACCGCATGGCACGTATGCCGGATGCGGATCGGCTATGATCAAACTATCGGCAACAAAACCGCGGGAAGCAGCCGTGGATTGGTATTTCCACCGTCCTTCACCGGGCCGATGTCTATAGATTCTGATACTTGGAGTCTTCCAAATCCTTCCGCAATTTCTCCTCGGAAGACACCGCCGGTGGTTCTTCTTTGGAGGTTTCCCGCTCCGCTTCCTCGGCGGCGCGGAGATCCGAATTCGAGGCGCGCCGGACGATGCCCCACCGTCCGCAAAACGGGCAACGGTCGAACTTCCCAACCAGCATGTTCGGCGCCCAGAAGTGCAGCCCGAATGGACGCTTGCACTTGGGACAGATCCCGCCCCCGAAGGTGTACGAGCGCCGGGCTCCCGGCTCCAGGCGGGCGG
>JBJYXS010000332.1:0-6402 GCA_046260075.1 Anaerolineales bacterium
GCCGGGCGGCAGGATCCGCCTGACCGTCCGGGCGGACAATTCCGCCGCCATCCGGCTATATGAACGGTTCGGATACGCATATCAAAACCGGCTGCTGAGATATTACCGGGACGGCCAGGCGGGGTTGGTAATGGAAAAAGACAGGGGGAGGACGCATTCCGCGCCGGCGGACCGCGTCCGGAAAGAACCCGGCTGGGAAATATAACCCCGTCGCAGCCTTCGGTTCCGGATTTCGGCGGCGACTATCCGCATTTTCCGCCTTCGTAAAGGATCCCATGGAAGGCGGTTTGTATTATTACCGCCGGGTCAGTAGCGAAGCGAATCGATGTCCCCATCTTGCAACAGCACTTCCAGAAACCCTTCCTGTTGGGAAGGGGAACCTACAGTCTTCCAAATACAGGTGATCTCCGAACCGTTTTTGAAGTGCTTTTTGTGGATGAGCCGCAGGCGGTGCTGGCGGACGAGGGTTTCCAGCGAGCGGATCTTCTCCGCACGGTAGGCGAACGTCATCTCATATTCACGTTCGTCGCGGATATTGTCGATCCGGTGTTCCAAGGCGGGGAAAAACCAGAGAACCACCAGGCCGATGCCCGTCATCAGGAAAGAAAGCGTGTATTCCCCGGCGCCGAACCCCATCCCCAGGGCGGCGATGAACCAGATCGTCGCGGCGGTGGTCAGACCGTATACGCGACCGCTTTCGCGCAGGATCACGCCTGCGCCCAGGAAGCCGACACCCGAGACCAGTCCCGCGGCGATCCGCCCCGGGTCGTATCCTTCCCCGATGCGCAGGGAGAACACGGTGAACAGGGCGGCTCCGGCGCTGATGAAGATCAGCGTACGGAAGCCGGCGGCCTTATCGCGGAACTCGCGTTCCAAACCGATTGCGCCGCCCGCGAGGATAGCCAGCAGGATCCTGACGAAATCTTCCACGTTCCACATCATGTTGGTTTTCTCCCAAAATCGACATCGGTGCCGGTCTACCCTCTCGACGGCGGGTGCAACTTCATTGTAACGTAGATGCCCTCCGTGCGCCGTACGGCGGTCGCACCGATGTATAATGCCGTCGAGGCGGCGGCCGGTACCCGGAGAGGATTTTTTTCGGACCCGGCCCGGATATGTAGAGGCCCGTCCGCCGCAACGCACGTCAAGGGAACGGCCCGGAATCTGAACTCCGGTGCGCGGATCGGGGGAAGCCGCATCGGGTATGGAAAAGGTGACGAATGGCCATTCGCGCGGTTTTTTTTGATGTGGGCGGCGTATTGGTACGGACGGAAAACCCCGAGCCCAGGCGGGAATGGGAACGGCGGCTTGGCATGGAAAACGGCCGTTTGGCGGAGGTGGTGTTCGACAATCCGGTCTCCGTCCAGGCAACCGTTGGACGGGCTTCGGAAGTGGATGTCTGGCTGGAGGTTGGACGGATACTCCATCTTTCAGAGGCGCAGTTAACCGAATTGCGCGAGGATTTTTTCGCCGGCGATCGTTGGGACGAGGATTTACTGGCCTTCATCCGCAAACTGCGCTCCCGCATCCGGACAGGGGTGATCAGCAATATGTGGCGGGGCACCGAACGGGCGCTTTCGAAATGGATCAATCCGATAACCTTCGATGCGGTGGTTTTTTCCGGCCTGGAGCAGTGCGCCAAACCGGATGGGAAAATCTACCATACGGCGCTTGACCGGCTGGGTTTGGCTCCCGAGGAAGCGCTGTTCTTCGATGATTTTCCAGCCAACGTCGACGGGGCGCGGCGCATTGGCATGCAGGGTTTTCTCTTCGAAGGTCCGCATCCGGCCATCGAACGGATCCGCAGGATCTTCATGAACACCCGGCCCTTATAGCATGAAAGACAGGCGGTTCCCGAGGGGCGTTTTTGCATCCTCATTCGGTTCCTTTCACCAAAACGCCCGGTTGCTGATCCTGGCGGTGTTCCTCGACGGCATGGCGGTTTCCGTCGTCATGCTGTTTTTTAATTTTTTCATCCTGGCCAGGGGATACACCGTCGATTTCCTCGGCCTGGCCAACTCGATGCCGGCGGTTGCGGCGCTGGCCCTGGGCATTCCGCTGGGGCGGCTGGCCGACCGAGTAGGGTACCGAAACGGCATGTTGACGGGGATCCTGGCCGCGTACGCCGCATTCGCCGCCGCGTTGTTCACCTCCTCGCCGGTCGTGCTGCTTGCGGCGATGGCCGTTCAGGGCGCGGGGGCCGCCCTGTTTTCTCTGAGCATCCACCCCTTCCTGATGCAGCACTCCGGGCCGCGGGAGCGGTCGTTGATGTTTTCGGCGACCATCGGAATGCAGATGCTGGCCGCGGCGGCGGGGAGTCTGCTTGCCGGACAAATCCCCGGGTGGCTGGACATCGCGCGGGGTATCGTTCCCGGCAGCGCGGAATCCTACCAATGGGTATTGGTGATCGGCTTGTTGTGCGGGATATCCTCGCTTGTGCCGCTTGGATTCGCAGAATCCGCCGCTGCCGGCAGCCTTCCTCCGGAGCAAGGAACCCGGGTTTCGGGCTGGACGGCGGAAGAGAAGCGCATGACCGTGCGCATGTGCGTGCCCAATCTGCTGATCGGGCTGGGCGCCGCATTGCTGATCCCCTACCTGAACCTGTTTTTCCGGCAGCGTTTCGGGATCACGGACGCGCTGCTGGGAGCCTTGTTTTCCTTTTCTTCCATTTTCACCGGCCTGGCGACATTGTTTTCATCCCGTGTGGTGGATCGCCTGGGATCGAAGATCCGCGCGGTGACCGCCACACAGGCGGGATCCCTGCTCTTCCTGCTGCTGCTCGGTTTCCTGCCGTCCTTTCCGGCGGCCGCAGGAGCCTTCTGCCTGCGGGCCGGGCTGATGAATATGTCGCTCCCGCTGTATGCGGCCTTCTGCATGGAGCAATCCCCGCAAGGCAAGCGCGGCGTGGTCAGCAGCGCGATCCAAATGGCCGGACAGGCCGGCTGGGCGGCCGGTCCGTTCCTTTCGGGGTTTGTCCAAGGGAGATGGGGTTTTTCGCCGCTGTTCCTGGCGACCGGTGTCTTGTATTTTGCCGCCATTGCGTTTATCCGTAGGTTTCTCCTCCCCCTCGAGACGGGTGGGGACCAACCCTAACTTCCCTCCCCAGATACGTGCCAGAGGGATCTTGAGATCGCTGAAAAACCTCCCCAGGCGGGGCTGAAGCCCCGCGCTGGTAGACGATGCCCGGCTTCGCCGGGCAAAAAGCCGCAGGAAAAAGTGTAATCATTCGATGCGATATTTAGGGGGTTTTTGCGGAAGAAAAAAAACGGAAAGCCCGGACGTTTTTTCCCTGAGAATCCCCCGCCGGGGATCAACTGCGAGCGTTTGCCTCAAACCATCTTCTCGGTCACTTAACCGATTCCTCGGCTGTCAGTGCCCATACCGTACCATCGCACGGAATTGGGCGGGTGGACCGATTATTGTTTGAAGCAGCCCGCACCTGATTCTCAGAAACATCCGGGCTTTCTCGATGTATTCATAGTGTACGCTCCTTGGCGGTTGAGTCAATAGCCGGAAGATTAAAAGAACGCGGCGGTTTGAAAACGATTCGACGGGCGCCGGTCCGCGAAAACCGCCGGAAAAAAAAGAAGAAACCGCGGAGCCGCCGTGTTCGTAAAGCATTCCTTTGGGATTTCGTCGACGCCGAACCTCCTCCCTGTCGATTCCGGCCGCGCCGAAGCCCGTCCGGAACGGAATCCGCCGATCTCGTTTCCACTATAATGCATGGCAAGCGGCGTTTCGGCGCGGCGGTCCCTGAGGAGAGGAGCGGACATGCATAAAATACGCATAATCTACAACCCGGAGGCGAACCGCGGGGGAACGTATCAATTGGCGGGCGATTTGCGCCGGTTGTCGGATGAGTGGGGCGGGGCGGATTGGACCGGAACGGACTATCCCGGCCATGCGGCCGAATTGGCGGAGGCCGCCGCGGAGGACGGGTATGAAACGGTGGCGGCCTTGGGAGGGGACGGCACCGTGCACGAGGTGGTCAACGGTCTGATCCGGGCCAAAAAATCCCGCCGTCCGCGTCTGGGTGTGGTACCGCTTGGGTCGGGAAACGATTTCGCCGCCGGATTGGGAATCCCGCTGAACCCCTCCGCCGCCATGCGGAGGATCTTCCGTGAGGGCCGCTCCCGGCCGATCGATGCCGGAAACATCACGGATTCCGCCGGACGGTCCGAGTACTGGTGCAATGCCCTGGGTATCGGTTTCGACGCGGCGATCACCATCCAATCCCGCACCATTCCCTGGCTGCGGGGATTCGCCATGTACTTCACCGCTGTGCTTAAGACGATCGTATTGAAATATGACCGGCCGATGATCACGCTCGACGTGGACGGAACGATGCAATCCGGGCGTTTTCTGATGCTGACCCTCGGCAACGGAACGCGCGAAGGCGGCGGATTTCTGACCACGCCGGATGCCGAGATGGATGACGGCTTACTGGACTACCTGCTGGTCGATCCGATCCCGCGCCTGCGAATGCTGCGCCTGATCCCGGAAGTCATGCGCGGAACCCACGGCCGTTTTCCGGAGGCGCACATGGGCCGCTTCCGCCGGCTGCACCTGCAATCCGACATGGCTCTGCCGATCCAGGCCGACGGGGAAATGTTCGCCCCGTACGCCGCGGATGTCCGCGAGATAGAGGTGCACGTCGTTCCGGATGCCCTGCAGGTGATCGTGTAACCATGCTGACGCTGTTGCATGCCCTCCAGGATGAGACGGCCGACCATTGGCGGGTGGTTGCGCAGGCCTGGGGCGTGGAATATCCCGCATCGGCGCGCGATCCGCTGCCGGAATTGATTGCCCTCATCCTGGCGCCGGAGCGGGTGGCGGAATACTACCGCTCGCTTCCCGAGCCTGCGCGGGAAGGCGTTGTCGCGCTCCGGCGGGCGGGGGGAAGGATGCCCGTTGCGGAGTTCTTCCACCGGTTCGGGGAGATCCGATCGATGGGACCGGCCCGCCGCCAGCGCGAGCAACCTTGGCGGAATCCGGCTTCGGTTTCTGAGCATCTGTGGTACGCCGGATGGCTGGGGCGGGCGTTCATCCGTTCCGGTGCCACCGCGCAGGAATATGTCTTCCTGCCCGGCGATCTCGAAGCACTGATTCCCGCCGGGTCGGTTCAGGAACCGCCGGGCTGGAATTTTCTTTCCTATCAGCCGGACCGGCGCGCGGCGATCCGCCGGAACGGTATGCGGTCCGCAGAAGACGCCTGTACCCTGCTGGCGTTCATTCGCAACTGGCCGCAGGGCGCACAGCGCGGGATCCGGCTCTGGAGGCCGCATGAGCCCTTGGAGCGGCACGCCAAGGGGATGGATTCCTTTCCGTTGCTGGTTTGCCTGCTGACGGAGCAAGGCGGCCTGACCGGCGATCCGCTCCGGCCGGATCCCAAGAAAGCGCGGACATTTCTGGAACGAACGCCGGAAGAAGCCTCCGCCGTTCTGCTGAGAGCATGGAGGGATTCCTCCGCGTGGAACGACCTGGAGCAAATGGGCGGCCTGTCGGCGGACGGCGGCTGGCCGAACGATCCGATTCGCGCCCGTAGGACGTTCCTCGAGGTGATCCGCGCGGCGCCTCGCGGGCAATGGTGCACGATCGATTCCGCCGTTACGGTAACCCGCCAGGCGGGAATGGAATTCCTGCGTCCGGCTTCGGAATTCGATTCCTGGAGCCTGCGGGATTCGTCGGGCGACTATCTGCGCGGTATCGATTCCTGGGAACGCGTGGAAGGCGCGTTGGTCCGGTATTACCTCACGGGACCGATGGCCTGGCTGGGTGCGGCGGATCTGGCGCCGCGCGAGGATCCCAAAGCCTTTCGGCTTACGCCGATTTCTGACATATTATGGGATGGGGAGCCGCCGGCCGGAGCGGAAACGGCAGCGCGGGCGCGTTTGCGAACGGATGGATCGTTGCTCCTCCTGCCGGACACGCCGCTGCTGCTCCGCTACCAACTCGCCCGGTGTGCGGATTGGCCGGCCCAGAAGGGCGGGGCATATGTATATCGGATCACCCCGCGGTCTCTGACCCGCGCCCGGGAACAGGGTGTGCGGGCGGCGCATATACTGCCGTTGCTGGAGAATCTGCTCGGGTCGGTACCCGACGCGCTGGGCTCAGCCGTCCGCCGCTGGGAAAGCCGCGGCACCGAAGCCCTCATTCGTTCGGAAAGGTTGATCGTTCCCCGCAGCCCCGAAGCGGCCGCGAAACTCGCCGAATTGGCCGAAATGAACCGCGGCATGATCGCGCGGCTGGATGGTCCGGCGTACATCGTGCCGCGAACGGCTGCGGCCAGGCTGCGCAGGCGGCTGATCGAACAGGGTTTTCTGCTTGAGGAGGAGGACGAAACATGACTGACGGCGATCAGCTGATGCGCGCAGTTGCCGCCGCTTTTTCGGAGAAGTTCCA
>JBJYXS010000332.1:6502-30456 GCA_046260075.1 Anaerolineales bacterium
CTGGCACGGTCGGGGCGGGCGGTATCCGGCCTGCGGGGCGTGTTCTCCTCCACCATCCCGATCGGGTCCGGGTTGAGTTCTTCGGCTGCGCTGGAGGTGGCGTTTGCGAAGGCCATCCAGGCGGCGGGCGGATGGGAGATCTCCCGGATGGACTTGGCGCGCGCCTGTCAGCAGGCGGAAAACGCCTTCACCGGAGTCCGCTGCGGGTTGATGGACCAATTTGCATCGCTGCACGGGCAGGCGGGCTGTGTGCTGCTGCTAGATTGCCGGTCGCTTGAATATGAACCGATCGCCGTCCCGCCGACCGCGTCGCTGGTGATCGCAGATACCCGCGTGCGGCATAAACTCGACGAAGGCGGCTATAACGAACGGCGCGGGCAATGCGAGGAGGCGGTCCGCATTCTGGCCCGCACCCATACCCGTGTGCGGGCGTTGCGCGATGTCACCCCGATGATGCTGCAGATGGAAGCCGGATCGATGCCGAAGGAAGTCCGGATGCGGGCCGAACATGTGGTCATGGAGTGCGAGCGCACCCTGTTGACGGCGGATGCCCTGCGGAGGGGAGATCTGAAGACGGCCGGCGAATTGATGAACGCCGGCCATGCCAGTCTGCGCGATCTGTATCAGGTGAGCATCCCCGAGCTGGATACGATGGTCGAATCCGCCCGGTCGATCCCGGGCTGCTACGGCGCGCGGTTGACCGGAGCCGGTTTTGGAGGCTGCACCATCCAGTTGGTGGAAAACGAAAAAGCCGCGGCCTTCGCCGAGCAACTGGCGACGAAATACTTCGACGCGACCGGCGTGCCGCCCGAAGTGTTGGTCAGCCGGCCGGCCGAAGGGGCTTCGTGGTTGCCTTCCGCCTGATGCGGCCCCGGGAGGAAATCCCCAGCCGGCAGCGGAAAAACAGCTTATTCACCGGAAGATGCAACTTTCCAGCCGCATACCGGTCTAAAGGGGTGAATAGGATGAGAAAAGGCCGGCTGCCGTCCGCCCGAAAAGGACGGGCAAAGCCGGATCTTGCCGTGTATCCCGGCCGATGGGGATCCGATGGGAAGATTGTCGCCACCGCCTTGCCAGCCGGATTTCGACACTCAAGCGGCCCGGAACAGACCGGAAAACCGCGTCTAAAACGGCGCCGTATATGATACTGTAGAGAGAGACCACAGATAACAGCCGGCTTTTCCTTTTCAACATTCATTCCAGAAATCCCATATTACCAAGGAGGTTCCTCCATGAATTCACCCACTCGTACCAGTCTGCGAACCGGATTGGCGCTTATCCTCTTGGGCGTCGTCTTTCTTCTGCTGCAGATCGTCCCCGAATTGCGCGATATCTTCAGCGGCGAGAACGCTCCCGCGCTGGTGCTGTTTGGGGTCGCCTTGCTGCTGGCGGTCATCGGAATCGCCGCCGGCGCCAAAGGCATGATCATCCCGGTCTGCATCGTCGGCGGAATCGGCGGCATCTTCTATTGGCAGAACGTCCTGGGGGCGGGATATCTCTCCTGGACGTACGCCTGGACGCTGATTCCCGGATTTGTCGGGGTCGGGATTTTCCTCAACGAACTGATGAACGGCCATCCGGTGAAGGGCCTTTCCGACGCCCTGGGGCCGATCGCCTTCAGCGTCGTCGGTTTCCTGATCCTGGGATCGGCCATCGGCGGCATCGACATCTTGGGCGTCTATTGGCCCGTGCTGCTCATCGTGCTGGGCCTGTTGTTCCTCGTGCAACCGCTGCTCAAACGCATCGGCCCGCGGGGCGGGCAGGATGACGGACATACCGGGGGTCAGCCGGGAGAGCCGTCATGAAATACGGCGCCATTTTCTGGGGCACGCTGATCATTCTGATCGGGTCCGCGCTGCTGGTCGGCAATCTGCTGAGCGTCAATGTGTGGCCGTTCCTGTGGCCGACGGCCATCATCTTCGCCGGGGTATGGATCATCGTCTGGTCGCAGATCCGGCCGAAGGCGGTTGCGGAGGAGTCCGTCTCCATTCCGCTGCAGGGAGCCGGCCGCGCCGAGGTGCGGATCCGGCACGGAGCCGGCCGGCTGGACGTGCAGGGCGGCGCCGGCCCGCATGAGGCGGTATCCGGCACTTTCACCGGAGGCCTCCGGCACATCGCCAATCGGCGGGGTGATGTGCTCGACGTGGAAATGAGCGTGCCGACGGACCTGTGGATGAATTTCGGAGGACCGTGGATTTTCGGACCCTGGACGCCGATCCTCTGGAATGTCCGCTTGACCGAAGACGTACCGCTGGGGCTGGATTTGGAGACCGGAGCCGGGGAATCGCACATCGACCTGAGCGCCGTGAAGGCGGAAGACATCCGGTTGAAGACCGGCGCATCCTCGACGGAAATGACGCTCCCGGCCCGGGCGGGGAAATCGCGGGTGAAGGTGTCCTCCGGGGCGGCATCGGTGGTGCTGCGCATCCCGGACGGCGTCGCCGCCCGCATCACGGTGGAAAGCGGCCTGGCGGGCATCTCCATCGACCCGCAGCGGTTCCCGCGCAGCGCCGACGGGTATCAATCCGCGGATTATGCAGCGGCGCAAAACGCCGTGGACATCCATATCGAAACCGGCGTCGGAGCCGTCACCGTCCGATGACCAAGGAGAGAGGAATATGAGTGGAGGACTGTACCGCAGCCGTACCAACCGAATGCTGGGCGGCGTGTGCGGGGGGCTGGGGGCGTACTTGGGAGTCGACCCGGTCATCATCCGGTTCATCTTTCTGCTGTTGTTGCTGTTCGGCCACGGCCTGGGATTCCTGCTGTACATTCTGCTGTGGTTGATCCTTCCGGCGGAAGGGGGACGCGCCTCGCAGAGCGACGACATGGGGGAACGGATCAGCGAGGGCGTGCGGAACGTCGGCGAAGATATCCGCCAGGTGGCTCAGGTGCCGCATCCGCAGGCGGCTCTTTGGTTCGGCCTGGGATTGATCGCCCTGGGCGGTTTTCTGTTTTTCGAGCGGCTGGTGGACATCCTGAACCTGGAATGGATCGCCCGGTGGATCAATGTGTCGACCCTCTGGCCGCTGTTGTTGATCGCCATCGGGGTGGCGTTCATCGTTCGCGGATCGCGGAAAGGAGAGTGAGGGGATGAGCCATAGACCCTACGATCGCGGGCACGGCATCGTCGGCCCGTTCATCCTCATCGTGCTGGGAATCGTATTGCTGCTCCAGCAGTTCGACGTCATCCACTGGAGCCTGTGGGAGATCGCCTTCCGGTTGTGGCCGCTGATCATCATCGCCGTCGGCGCCGACATACTGATCGCGCGCCGGTCATTCCTCGGTGCGTTGGTCTCCCTGGCGGCCCTGCTCGGCCTGATGGCCGGCGGGCTGTATCTGATGGGCGCCGGGCGGCTGGCGGCCGGCGAGACCATCCACTCGGAGCAGGTCGCCTATCCGCTCGATGACGCCGAATCGGGGAGGATCGAACTTTCCCTGGACGCCGGAAAAATCGAAATCGGCGGGCTGGACGAAACTTCCCGGAACATCCTGGAGGGAACCCTGCGGGATGCCGCGGAGTACGGCACCTCATCGGCCCGGAAGACCGGCAGCCAACTCACCGTCGAGATCCGACGGGATTGGCCGCACCGCTTCCTCTTCTTCGACAACGTTGATTTCCTCTGGGATCTGGATTTCTCGGCGCGCATTCCGCTGGACGTCGACATTTCCCTGGGGGCGGGTCAGATCGAAGCGGATCTGACCGGCTTGGACGTTGCATCGGTGGACGTGTCAATCGGCGCCGGACAGGTGGCGCTGGCGCTGCCGGCCGAAACAAACATCGATATCTCGGTAAAGATCGGGGCGGGGGACGCACAGATCCGGTTGCCGGATGGCGCGGCGGTGGATATCGAATGCGTCACGGCGGTCGGCAATTGCAATCTTCCGGGAAGTTCCGGCCTTTGGAGTCAATCCTATGTATCTTCCGGATTCGACGAAGCGGAATATAAAATCAGAATCCATATCGATGTGGCGGTCGGAGAGGGCAGGGTGTATTACCGTTAACATCCGCCAAGGCATACGGTGTATGAGAAACGCGTCCGATTTCGGGCGCGTTTCTTTTTGGTATGGATTTCTTCGGGAAATACCGGACTGCACGTTTTTGGTGAATTCAAGATGATCGGAAAATAACCAACCAATAATTAACGGGATTGGAAAGAACGCCCCACGCGGGGGAAAAGCCCCGTGCTAGTAGACGACGCCCGCCTGCGCCGGGTGAAAAAGCAGATAAGTGCACTTATTTCCGAATGGATGGTTTCCGCCCCGGTAAAAAGTACTCCGGAACAACTTTATCAGCGATCTTCAATTTATGCGAAAAAAGAAGGCTTTTTACTCTTGACAAGCTGGATTAATCAATATATACTCCGTATATATATAAGGAATATATTTGGAGTAAGTATATGAAGATTATCGTACCAGCCATGGGATCACGGGGTGATGTCCAGCCCTACATCAACCTCTGCCAGGGGTTGCAGAAGGCGGGGCATGAAGCCGTGCTGGCTTCGCTGCCCTGCATGCGTCGGCTGGCGGAAGAGCACGGTGTGTCATTCGCGGCCATCGGTCCGGATGTCGATCTGACGGCCGAGACCGCCCGAATGTGGGAGGGGGCTGCCCGCTTCTGGTGGATCGGCATGATGCGGGTGATGCGGCTGGGCGCCCGCCTGATCGAGCAGGCCTTTCCGGATCTTTTGGAACTCTGCCGCGGCGCCGATTTAATCGTCGTCAGCGATGCTTCCGCCGGTGCGGCGGAGGGCGACAAGCTTGGCATTCCCTGGGTCAGCGTCACCCTGCAGCCGTTGCGGGTTCCCGTGGTCAAGGAACGTAACAACGGCCCGATGGGGATGGTCCGGGACGCGGTGTGGGGCGCGCTCGGGCGGATGATGGCCGCCCCGATCAACGGATTCCGCAAGCGGGTGGGGGCGCCGCCGGTGGACAGCCTGGCGGCGACCGGAATTCAATCGGAGGATTTGCTGCTCCTTCCGGCGAGTCCGAATGTCGTATCCCCCGATCCCGTTTGGGCGCCGTTCGTCGAGATGACCGGCTATTGGTTTCCGGAAGAAGACCCGGATTGGCGGCCGCCCGGGGAGCTGGCCGATTTCCTGGCGGCGGGCGAACCGCCGATCGTGGTCTGCCTGGGGGCGATGAGCATGTCCGGAGAAAACGCCCGGCGGGCGGCCGGTATCACGCTGCAAGCTGTCCGGAAATCCGGTGTGCGGGCCGTCGTCCAGGGCTGGGAATTCCTTGTCGACCAGGAAGACATGCCGCCGGGGGCGTTCCGCGCCGGGCCGTTGCCGCACGGTTGGCTTCTGGAGCGCGCGGCCGGGATCGTCCATCACGGCGGAGCCGGCACGACGGCGACCGGATTCCGTTCCGGCAAACCCGCGCTCGTCATCCCGCATATCATCGACCAGTATTACTGGTCGCAGCGGGTCGAGGCATTGGGATGCGGTCCGCAGCCGATACCGCGCCCGCAGTTGACGGTGAATCGGATGGCCGCGGGGATGCGGAGCATTTTGGAGGATGACGGGATGCGGGCCCGTGCCGCGGAGGTCGGGCGCTCCGTCCGCGCCGAGGGAAACGGCGTGGAACGTGCGGTGCGGCTGATTGAAACATCGGCGGAAAAGGAGCATCAATGCTGAAATTCGCCCTGTTGGGACTTCTGGTGCTCGACCCGAAGCACGGATACGACCTGAAGAACGAATTGGAACAGGCGCTGGGCGGGCATTGGGAAATCAATTTCGGACAGATTTACTCCACGCTGGCCCGATTGGAACGGGACGGACTGGTGGAGGTGGCCGCGGAGGATCAGGACGGCCGCGGAAAAAAAACCTATCAGATAACCGCCAAGGGCCGGGCGGAACTCGACGCCTGGTTCGAGCAGCCGGTGGAAAGACCCCGGCCGCTGCGGGATGAGTTTTTCCTCAAGCTGGTGATCGGCCGGCTGGCAGGCCAACCCGATCCGGCGCGGATTATCGACAGGCAACGCCAAGCCTACCTTACGCAGCTCCGCGGTCTGACCGCATTGGCAGGCCGGGCGGAGGACCCGACCGTCGAACTGATGGCGGAGGGGGCGATCCTCCATCTGCAGGCGGACTTGCGCTGGCTGGACCTGTGCGATGAGCGTCTGGAACGCGGCGGGCAGTTGCCGAACACCAAAACCGCGGGAAAGGATTGACACATGTTGCTAGATCTGGCACTCAAAACCATTTGGCGCCGAAGGCTGCGCGCGGCCTTGACCGTGCTGGGCGTGGCGGCCGCCATCCAGCTGTACCTGATGATGAACTCGATCCTGGCGTTCTACGACTCCGACATTCAAAGCCAGGTCGCGGCCTTCGCCGGGAAGGTGTACGTTCAGCGGCCCATGCAGACCACTTCCATGGGCGAGGATTTCCCATCGATGAACAGCAGCATATCCACCGACACGGCCTTCACGATTCTCGCCATGGAGGGGATCAACCGGGCGGAGAGTTCGGCGATGTTGTTCATCCCGCTCCTGGCGGACATGCGCCCGAATTTGCCCCCGGCCTACTTCATCGTCGGGATGGAGGCCGGGCACGAGACGGCCTACCTCGGCGGCCTGGAGGCGGTTTCGGGAACGGCCGGCCTCGACGGACCCCGGGGAGTGATCCTCGGATCCCGGGCGGCGACTCACTACCGCCCGACTCCGGAATCGGAATCGGCACAGCCGGGCGATACCGTCACCGTCATCGATGAGGAATTCACCGTGCTTGGCATTCTGCCGTCGGCCTCGACGATCATCAACGGCGCGGTCATCATGCCGCTCGCGACGGCCCAGGATCTGTTCAACCATCCGCGGACCGTTTCCGCGATGATCCTCACCCCGGAGCGGGTGGAGGATATTGATGGAATCCGGCAGGCCGTCGCCGATGCGGATCCCAACCTCCGGGCGTCGGATCAGGCCGACATCGCCGACAATGCCCGCGACATGATGAACATGCAGCGGACGTTCTTCCGCATGATCAACTACTCGACGATCCTTTCCACAACCATGGTGGTGATGGTGGTGGTGCTGGTGGTGGTGATGGAACAGCGCAAGGAGATCGGCACCTTGCGCGCGATGGGAGCCCGCCGGCGGCTGATTTTCGGCATGGTGCTGGGCGAGGCGCTGCTGTTGACGCTGTGCGGCGGCCTGTTCGCTATTCCGCTCTCGATCGCGATGGACAAATTGATTAATTACGGGATGTTCTGGAGCTGGACGGAAACATTCCGCATCTGGCTGTCGACTCTCGGCATGTGCCTGGTCATCGGCGTGCTGGCCTCCCTCCTGCCTTCTTGGCAGGCGATGCGGGTGGATCCGTTGACCGCGATGCGGATGGATTAATTCAGCCGGCCGGGCTTTCCGGCGGCGGGAGGATCGCATGTTGTTGGATTTGGCGTTGAAGAATTTATGGCGGCGGCGGCTGCGCTCGTTGTTGACGGTGCTGGGGGTTGCCTCGGCGGTGCAGCTCTACCTGATGGTCCACGGAGTGATGGACACCTACACCGGTGAGATCGAAGGACAGGTAACCGCCTTCGCGGGAAAAATCATTGTGCAGCAGCAGGTGGAATCGGGCGGAGGAAACCCGGACCTGACCTCCTCGGGGAGCAGCCTGACCGGCTCGATGGCCGAATCGCTCCTGGCGACGGAAGGAATCGACCGGGAATCCAGTTCGGCGATGATTTCGGTTCCCGTCGCCCGGGCCAGTATGCCGTACATTCCGCCGGCGGTCGTCGCCGTGGGGATCGAACCGGGGCACGAACGGGCGTTCTTCGGCGAGATGGAAGCTGAGACGGGCAGCCTGATGCTGGCCGGAGAGGACGATGCCATCCTCGGACAGGGGGCGGCCAATTACTACCGAAAAGAAAACCATGGAGAACCCATGGCGGTCGGATCGACGATCGAGATCGGCGGAAGGACGTTCGCCGTGATCGGGATTCTCGAAGAGGGGCCGCAAATTTTCGGAAACGCCGTGATCATGCCGCTCGCGACGGCCCAGGATGTGTTCGACCGCGATGATTCGGTCAGCTCGGTGATCCTATCCGCCGGAAGTGTGGGAGATGTGCCGGCGATCAAGGAATCGATCCTGGAAAGCCACGACGGGGTTACGGTCTCCACCCAGGAAGATATGCTGCGCAGCGCAGAAGGCATCCTCTCAGCGATGAGCAGCTTCATGGAGATGATCGAGAACTCCATCATCGTCGTGGCGGTGTTGGTGGTGATGATCGTGGTCGTCGTCTCGGTCATGGAGCAGCGCCGGGAGATCGGCAGCCTGCGCGCGCTGGGAGCCCGGCGCTGGCGGATATTCGGCATGGTGGCCGGCCAGTCGATCCTCCTCAGCCTGTTGGGCGCGGTGCTGGCCCTGCCGATTGCCGTATTCTTCGTGCAATGGGGGATGAGCGAATACTTCAGCAGCGTCTCCGGGATCGTGCGGATCTGGGGCCAGACGATGATTACCGCCGTCGTTGTGGGATCGGCGGCTTCGCTCCTCCCGGCCTGGCAGGCGGTCCGGGTGGATCCGCTGGAATCGCTGCGATACGAATAGCCAACCCAGCCTTCCATTCTCTTGCCCTCCCCGACCAGAGGGGGTAAGGGGTTGGGAGGTTAGGACAGATGTCAGCAGAAGGAAGGAACACATGACTGCAATAATCGAAACAAAAAACGTCACCAAAACCTACGGCATGAACGGAGTCTCGGTGGAAGCCGTGCGCGGGATCGACCTGCAGGTGGAGGAGGGGGAATTCGTCGCGATCGTCGGCCCCTCGGGCAGCGGAAAATCCAGCCTGTTGCATTTGATCGGGGCGATGGATCATCCGACGAGCGGCGAGGTGTTCTTCCGCGGCCGGCCGCTGGCGAAGATGAGCGACGGCGCGCGCACCGACCTGCGCGCCCGGGAGATCGGGTTCATCTTCCAGACGTTCAACCTGCTGCCCATACTGAACGCCTTCGAAAACGTGGAAGTGGTCATGCGATTCGGCGGGCTGGGCCGCAAGGAACGGAAGACGCGGACGCAAGCGCTGTTGGAGACCGTCGGGCTGGCGGACCGGGCGCGGCACCTGCCGAACCGGCTTTCGGGCGGCGAACGCCAGCGGGTGGCGGTGGCGCGGGCGTTGGCCAACAAGCCCGACTTGGTGATGGCCGACGAACCCACCGGAAACCTGGATTCGGCCACCGGGACAGGGATCCTCGAACTCCTGCGCAGGATTTGCGATACCGAGGGCCAAACGGTGATCATGGTGACGCACGACTTTCGGGCCGCCTCCTACGCCGACCGCGTCCTGGTGTTGCGTGACGGACGAATCCGCGGCGAGGCGGGACTGAAGGGCGTGAAGGACACCCATAAAACGCTGAACCAGCTGCTGGAGCTGGAGTTGGAGTAGGTTCTTCCGCGCATCTTCCTTTTCCCTCCCGTTTCCGGATTTCGGCGCGGGGCGGTCGTGCGACGGTTGCGGTTTGCCAACCGGCAAGGGGAGATCTTATCGGTGTGATGGACCTGTCGGGCATAGATCACCCGACAGGTCCCTTTGGTTTATCCTCCCAAAACCGGCGAAAAGCGGGTTCATTCCCCGCGCCGTGATAAGATTCCCCCGCCTTGAGGGAGGCATATGAACCCATCGATGTGGTTGCGCGCGCTGCAGGTCATTCCCAAAATCACCCGTGCCGAATGGGACCGGCTGGATATCATTTCCCGCTGGTTGATCGCCGTCCGGGCCGCAGTATTGATCCTTACCTTTCTTTCCGCCGCTGTCGCCGGATTGCTCGCCGCGCGGGACGGATTCTTCGATTGGGGAAGCTGGATCCTGGTCGCCGTCGGCCTGGTGATGGCGCACGCCACCAACAATCTGCTGAACGACCTGATCGATTTTACGCGCGGAGTGGATGAGGACAACTACTTCCGCACCCAATACGGGCCGCAGACCGTGCAACAGGGATTGCTGACCCGCAACCAACTGCTGGCCTACGCCGCCTTCAGCGGTCTGGCGGCCGCGGGCTGCGGGTTGGCTCTGGCGGCGATGCGCGGCGGACCGATCCTGGCGTTGATGGGAGTGGGCGCCGCCTTCGTGGTGTTCTACACTTGGCCGCTGAAGTACGTCGGCATGGGCGAACTCACGGTTCTGCTGGTATGGGGGCCATTGATGGTGGGCGGGGGATACTACGCCGTCACCGGACGGTGGGACGGCCAGGTGGTCCTGGCCGGGCTGCCCTGCGCGCTCGGAGCGACGGCGGTGATCTTCGGCAAGCACATCGACAAATTGGCGGCCGACCGGGCCAAGCGGATCCGGACGCTGCCGGTATTGATCGGCGAACGGGCGTCGCGGATCTGCGTGATGATCATGACCGCCCTGCAATACCTGCTGGTCATCGGCCTGACGGCGACGGGCTATTTTTCCTGGCCGATGCTGATCGTCCTGGCCGGCCTGTATTTCAGCCTTCCCCTGTGGCGGATGTTCCGCCATCCGCGGCCGGCGAAACCTCCGCCGGAAGCAGAATCGTTCTGGCCGATGTGGTTCGTGGCGGCGGCCTTCTACCATCACCGGGCGTATGGAATCCTCTTTCTGGCGGGATTGATCCTGCAGTTGTTCGTGCCCTAGGCGCCAGGCCGTCCGGCGGAAAGGAACCGTGGGAGGTGGGTATGGATTTCTTCGAAGTCATCCGCAACCGCCGGTCGATCCGTCTGTTCCAGGACAGCCCGGTGGAAGAGGAAAAACTCCAGGCCGTCCTGGAGGCGGCCGACGCCGCGCCCTCCGCGGGCAATTTGCAGGCGTATGAAATTTACCTGGTCAAGGAACCGTCCGCCCGGGCGCGCCTGGCCAGCACGCTGCCGCGGATGGAATTTTTCGCCGACGTACCGGCGGTGCTGGTGTTCTGCGCCAACCCGGAACGGGCGGTGATCCGTTACAGCGACCGCGGACGATCGCTGTATGCAATCCAGGATGCAACAATCGCCTGCACGCACGCCATGCTGGCCGCCACCGCGCTGGGCCTGGCGACCGTTTGGGTCGGCGCGTTCAGCGAGCAGGCGGTGACGCAAGCCCTGAACCTTCCGGCGGCCCTTCGGCCGGTGGCCCTGTTGCCAGTCGGATACCCGGGGGAAACCGTCGAAGCGCGGCCACGGCGGACCCTGAAGGACCTTGTGCATGCCGTGAAGTGACGGCCCCCGGCACCCGGAGGCGGAAGGAAACCGGCGATGGCGATGCTGTCCGGTGCGTGCCAGGCTCGGATCGATTCCCTCCGTACAGATCATCGCCCGCCCGGCGGACGGAATCACGGGGAAGGGGCGCAGAAGAATCAATGGGCCCTTGCCGGCCCGGCAAGGATACTTGAGGAGGAAGGAATGAGGTTGGAGGGAAAAGGCTGGTTCGCCGTCTTGCTGGCGGCGGCATGCTGCGGCTGCTCGTTAACGGATGCCGCAGGGAAGGAATTGCACTACGGATTGACCCTTTCACCGTCGGGAATCGATCCGCACATTCATGCGTCTTCGGAACTCGGAATTCCGCTTTCGTCGGTGTACGATACGCTGGCGTTCCGCGATGCGGATGGAGGATTCGTTCCGGGATTGGCCGAAGACTGGGATATATCCCCCGACGGAACGGAATATACCTTCTATCTGCGGCATGACGTCCGATTTCACGACGGAACGGCGTTCAATGCGGAGGCGGTGAAAGTCAATCTGGATCGGATCCTGGCGCCGGAGACGAAATCCCAAAAAGCCCGTTACCTCATCGAACCCGTGCAAGCCGTCAGTGTGCTGGATGCCTACACCGTGCGGCTGGAACTTGCCGAGCCGTACGCGCCGCTGCTGGATGCCCTTTCGCAAGTCTACACGGGGATGGCTTCACCGGCCGCGCTGGAAGAATGGGGGGCGGATTACCAATTCCATCAGGTCGGCACGGGCCCCTACCGATTCGTCGAATACACGGCCGGCGATCACCTGACGCTCGAGCGGAACCCGGATTACGCCTGGGCGCCCGAAATTTACCGGAATCAGACGGCTAAGGTGGACCGGATCGTTTTTCGTTTCTACGCCGATCCGGCTGCGCGCACACCGGCCCTGCTTTCGGGCGAGGCGGACGTGATGGGCGAGGTGCTGCCGGGCGACGCCGCGATGCTGGAGGAGGGCGGATCCTTCACGGTCGTCCCGGCGGACATCCCCGGCCAGCCGCTGCAGTTCTTCTTCAATCTGCATCAATCCCCGACCGACGATCCGCTCGTCCGCCGCGCATTGCTGGAAGCTGCGGACCGGAAGGCGTTGGTGAGCACGGTATTCGGCGCCTATTCTTCGGCGGCGGCGGGTCCGCTCACGGCCGCGACGTGGGGGGCCGCGGATGTCATCGGGCGGGATACCTTCGACCGCCGGGATGCGGAGGATCTACTCCAACTGGCCGGCTGGTCGGATTCCGACGGCGACGGCCTGCGCGACAACGCCGGGCGGAAGCTGAGCCTGACGGTCGTGTATCCCCCGTGGGGATTGACACCGCAGGTTGCTGAATTGCTGGAAATGCAGTGGCGGGAAATCGGCGCGGATGTCGATCTGGTGCAGGCCGCATCGTTCTCCGCGCTGAAGGAGGCCCAGGCCGGCGGAGCGTACCATCTGATCTCCTGGAACCAGGCCGGCACCGATCCGGACCTGTTGCGTTCGTTCTATCATTCCGACGGCACATACAATTGGAGCGGGATCGCGGATACCGGGTTGGATATGCTGCTCGACTCCGCCGTCCAAGCCGGGAGCGCCGCACAGCGGCTGGATCTCTACCGCCAGGCCCAGGAAGCGATCGCCCGGGAATGTGCGGTCCTTCCCATCCGGGAAGTCGTCAACCTCAACGTCGCCGCCGGCCGGGTGAAGGGCCTTCGCTTTTCGCCGCATGGCTGGTTCCCGGTGCTGATCGATGTGGAGCTGGCGTAGGGGATTGGAACACGTCATCACGGCGCCCACACACCGTCATCCCCGCGTGTACACACCGTCATCCCCGCGGCCCACACACCGTCATCCCCGCGGCCCACACATCGTCATCCCCGCGTGTACTAGGCGGGGATCCAGCGGCTTTCCGAAAGCGGTATGTTCTTTCGAACGATGTCGGAATGGATTGGAGGGAAATTCAGACCGGTCGGCCGAGGATCCTACGGCCGGGGTGTACGATGGATGACATCCAAACCCGTTGCGGAGGAAAGACACTGGGCCCCCGATACGAGCACCTCCGCTATGCGAGGACAGGCTCGGGGATGACAGAGTTGGGAGCACTCGGGGATGACGGAGTGGAAGGCAGGCTCGGGGGTGACGGGATCACCTTCATCATCCCGGAAGGTAACACCTCCCAATATCCCGCAATCTTGCATTTTGACCCAATTGGATATAAAAATACCAGTATTAATGTCCGGTTTATTCATGCCGCCGGGGGGGACCATAATAATGAAGGGGATGGCGGCACAAGGAAGATGCAATTAATCTTCCGGCCGGCGCATTGTGATTCCGGAGGCTTGCGTGACTCCCGGTACAGCTGAGGTTGTGGCTCTGGTTTTTCTGCTGATTTGGTTCGCCGTGGAGACCCTGTGGGACCTGGCGAAATCGCTGGTCCTCCCGTTCTGGCTGGTGTTTCCGCCCGTTGCGGCGGGTGTGGCCTACCAGTTGGCCTTCGGAGAGTGGTACGTCGCGGCGGCGATGGTTGCGGCATTGTTGTTGCACCTCTCCGGCAAGCTGCCGGTCCGCGCCGCGGGAACCGCGGTGTTGATTGCGGCATCGGCGGCGGCGGGCTATTGGGCCCTGGCCGCCGGGTCGGGGCTGTTTTGGCTGTTGTGGGAAGCCAACATCGTCGGCGGGGCGGACGGCCTGGCGGCCTTCGCCGCGCTGATGATCGCCCCCGGATGGGAGATGTTCGTCGCCCTGCTGGCGGGGATTTTCCTGTGGGGCGTCGGCACGATGATCGTCGTCTATAGGGGCAGGCTGTTCGAGCGGATAAAAACCATGGTCTACCGCGTCGCGTTGCGCAACCTGCCGGATGAAGGAGAGCTGGTCAAGGAAGGCAAACCGACCCTCGGCGGTCTGTGGGTCGGAACGTTCTTGTTTGCGGCGTGGCGGCTGCTGGCTTGAACGGGGAGGGGCGCGGAGGAAGGCGGTGATATGCTGAACTTTTTGCAGCGCAAATCCGGGCAGGATAAGTTGATCGTCCTGCTGGCGTCGAAGGATCCCGATCCCGAGCTGGTCAGCGTCCTGGCCCAGCGCGAGGAGATCATCATGCGCGAGACCTTCACCACGCGCGGCGTGATCCGCGGCTTGCCGGACGCCGATCTGGTTGTGCTGGGCGACGTCATCCCGCTGTGGGACGTCGACATGTCCCTGATGCAAAACACGCTGGAATGCACCCGCATTCCGGTCACCACGCCCCATCAAATGCTGGCCCAGCCGGAGGAATGGATCTCCACCGCCCGGTTGGCCAACCGAAAAAAGCTGCAATACCTGCCGGCGCGCTTCGTGCTGGTGGCCGGATGGGCGGGCGGGGTGGGCAAATCCACCCTGGCCCTGGCGGTGGCCAAGCGGTTCCGCGAACGGAACCTGCCGACCGCCTTCCTCGAGGCGACCGAGGGGGGATCCTATCTGATCTCGCGTCTCGGCCCGCAGTTGAATTCGCTCTACGATGTGCTGACCGGCGAAGGGACCGCCACCGAATGGGAGGGGATCAAGCTGCACCCGATCGACCACCGCGCTTCGCAGGTGTTGGCCGAGGACGAACGGCTGCCGGCCTTCCTGGCCGAATTAAAGAAGGGATACACGATGGTGGTGGTGGACGCCTCGCCCAGCCATCCTTTCTGGCCGCAGCTGGTCGATTTGGCGACCAACGTGCTGGTCGTCACCGCGCCGCGCGAAGAATCGCTGTACCAATCGGAAATGCTGCTTAAGGAACTCGAACCGATCAAGGCTTCGAAGCCGGACCTTAAGGTGCACCTGATCATGAACATGGTCCGGTCATTGGGCGAGCGGATCGGCATGTCGGGCATGGTGGCTGCGTCGATCTCCTACAACGAGCGCCGGGCCGCGCAATGGGATCCGCGGATCGCGGACCCGATTCTCAACCTGCTCTATCCGGGATGGACCTCGGGACCCAACCCGAAGGCGCTGCGCAAGCGGTTGGCCAAGCAGAAAAAAACCAAGAAATCCAAACAGAAGGCCGAAGCGAAGTAGGAACCGCCGCGCGCGAAAGGACGGAACATGGGACGCAGAATATTCGAATTCGCCGCCGGGGTCGTCCTGCTGGTCATCGCGTTCGCGGCGGCGTATTATTTCCAGCAGGCATATAAGAGCGGGGTGGAATACCGGGCGATGCCGGTGCCGGTGGTGGAGATCCCGCCCTATACCGTGCTCTCGTCGAAGATGTTCGAGCTGAAGGATTTCCCCAGCGCGCTCACCGGCAGTTATGCCGACACCCTATCCGAACTTGCGGGCCGGATGTCGAACTCGCGCATCCCCGCCGGGTTGCCGGTCCCGCTGGTCCTGATCAGCTCCCCGGAGGAATACCGCCTGGCCGATCCGTCGCTGGAGGTGTTGTCCATTCCCATCGATCCGTCCACGGCGATCGGCGGCCAGATCAAGGCGGGCGACAACATCAACATCTACCGCGTCGTCCCGCCGGGTGGCGAGTTCGTCCCGCTGGGGAAGACCAGCCCGGTGTTGGAACCGGTCACGCTGATCGCGGAGAACATCCCGGTTGTTAAAGTCCTCGGCGATACCGCCCGGTCGTCGGATTCGGGGGATGCCGGCCGGGTGGTCACGGCGCGGGTCCTGATCCTGGCGGTCACGGGTGCGGAGCGCGACGCGATATTGAACCTGATGGGCGAAATCAACGGCGGGGCGTTCATGTGGATCACCCTCGCGCCGATCGAAGAAGAATGAGCGGTTTCCGGTTTGGGGAATGCCATGGCGAAGGATGACACCTACGGCCTGCGGGAAATAGACCGCCAAGTGCTGCCCGAAGTCCAGGAGCAGCTGGCCCTGCGCCGGATCCGTCCGCCGGATTGGCGCGACGAGACTCCGGAATCGCGCCAGAAGTTCTACGACGCGGTGCGCGGGATCCTCATCGCCTCGGTATCCCAAGCCGAGCTGAACGAGATCGCGCTGCGCCTGTGCGACGCGCTGACCGGCGTGGGGATCCTTCAGACGTTCCTGCGCCTCGAGGGCGTGGAGGAGATCTACGTCCGCGGCGGCCGGGTGGCGATGGAGCGCAACGGCCGGCTCGAGCACCTGGGCGAGCTGGCCCCGCCGATGTACTTCGAGCAGATGATCCGCCGCGTCGCCGACGCGACCGGCAAACCCCTCAGCCCGCTCAACCTCACCTTGCTGGTGGACCTGCCGGGCGGGGAGCGCTTCACCGCGCTGCTCCCGCCGCTCTCGGATGCGCCGGTGATCAACATCCGCTGCTTCGGGCGCAATATGCGCGGGCTGGAGGACCTGGAGCGGGTGGGGACTTTCAAACGCCACCTGCCGCTGGTCAGCGGATCGCTCGAAGACATCCGCGATGAAGGACTCCGGGAAAAGGTCCGCGCGCAGACATCGCCGGTGGCCCGCTACCTGGCCTGGGTGATGGCCACCCTGGCCGGCAGCGTCGTGTTCGCCGGACCGTTCAGCTCCGGCAAGACCACCATCTTCAACGCGCTCAGCGATTATTTCCCGGTCGGGCAGCCGGTGGCGGTTTTGGAGACCTTCCGCGAGATCCAGATGCGGCCGGAGGCCTTCATGATGCGCGCGATCGCGCCGGCGGAGATCCTGCCCGGCGAAACGCGGCGGATCACGATGGACGAGGTGCTCAACATCGTCTACACCCGGGCCAATCCGCGGGCGATCATCCTCGGCGAGGTGGTATCGCCCGGCGCGGCGCTGCAGTTCCTGCGCGCCTCGAACCTCGGCCGCCGGGCGTTCACGACCCTGCACGGCGGTTCGGTGGGCTCGGCGTTGAGCCGGCTGGAGGACCTGGCGCTTTCGGCGCAGGAAGGGCTTTCCATGCGCGCCGTCCGCGAAATGGTCGTCTCGGGAATCGATTTGGTGGTCCTGATGTCGCAAACGGCCAACCCCGAAGATCCGCGGGCGATCGACCGCTTCGTGGCCGAGATCGCCCACGTCGCCGACCTCGACGAGAACGGCAACTACGTGCTCGAGACGCTCTACCGCGGCGTGGAAGGATACGAGGAAAGCCTGTACGGGAAAGCTTGGAAGGAGATCACCGGCAGCGAACCGGAGGGCGGAAAATGAATTTCAGCCCCTATTTACTCCTGACGGTTGCCGCCGCCGCGTTCGGCACGGGGTTCTTTTTCGCCGGCCACGGAATGATCCTGCTGCTTGAAGACCTGATCTTCGGCATGTGGGATTGGCTGCTGCGCAAGCTGCGGCCGCGCGCGCGGCAGCTGCGTGATCTGGCCAAGGAGGCGCGCTCGCCGAAAATCGTCCAGACCAGCTACGGAAGGGATTTCATCTCGCGCATGGCGGTCTCCGTGATGCGTTTTCCGGCTCCCGTCCTGGTCGCCTTCCTGCTGGCTCTCTGGGTGAACGATTGGATGATCTCGCCGATCATGGTGGTGGTGGGGGCGGTGGTTTCCTCGGCCCTCTTCGCCCGCCTCAGCCGCAAACTCTACAACCAGCTCACCGACGAACTGGAAATGCTGATCCTGCAGTTCGTCTCCCGCTATCCGCTGCGCAACTCGGTGGCCACCGCGCTTTCGGAGGCGGCGGACAACCTGCCCGAAGGCATGCTGCGGGAGGCGGCTTCGGCTACGGCCACCCGGCTGAAACTTCAGGCGGCCGGCAATCCCTTCCGCGATCTGATCGCCGTGCCCCATCCCGTCGCAAGGCGGTTCGCCGGGGTGCTGATGCGGGCGGGGTACTCTTCGCCGGAGGTCTTCCTCGACCTGATCAGCCAGCTGCGCAAGGATACCGAAAGCCGGCGCGAACTGCAGCAGCGGGTGCGGCGCGATCTGACGCTCGAATCCGCGACCATCACCATCCTGCAGGTGGTCCTGGTCGCCAGTCTGGCGGCGGTCGTGTTGATCCCATCCTGGAAGGAATACTACATCGTCTCCTTCGGCAACCGGGTGGTCTACCTGCTGCTGGTCGGGCTGGGAATCCTCGGGACGGTGATCGGCGACAACGAAGTCCGCTACCTCGAGGAAGCCTGATGACCATTCGTGTGTTTTCCTGGCTGCTGTTCATCTTTTTCGGGGCGGGTTTTGCGCTCATGCTGTTCAGCGCCTTCGGAGTCCTCTCCGACATGCTGCGCTGGATGCGCAAACCGAAGGGGGTCCTCAGCCGGGCATCGGCGATCGCGGCCCGGTTGGAAATCACCCGCCGGCCGAAGGCCTGGTTCGACGTCGATTTCCCCTGGCTGACGGCCTACCTGATCACCATCCCGGCGATGGTCGTGTTGTTCTTCGCCCTGGAGGGCACTTCGTTCCAGATGTATTCCTCCGTCGTCCTGCTGTTCCCGGTCCTGGCCCGGCGCTGGATATTGCGCCAGCGGCGGCGCGAGGCCGGGAACGAGATCCGCCAGTTCCTGGTCGAACTGCGGCTGCAGCTTTCCGCGGGCGGCACGCTCCGGCCGGCGCTCCAGGCGGTGGCGCAGTTCGGCCCGCCCGGCTTGGGGCGGCTGATCCGGCGGCGGCTTTCAAGCCAGGAAAGCGGGGTCCAGGTGCTGCGCCACATCGCCGACGATACCGGCAGCCGGTGGATCGCCGACGTCGCCGGACGGGCGGAGGCGGCCCGGGACGGCATGCTCAACCTCGACGAGGCGGTCGCCCAGTCGATCGAACGCGTCACCGAGGAAATGAACACCGAAATCCGCGAGGAATTGCAACAGATACCGACCCGGCTGGTGGTGGTCGTCTCGCCGCTGATCCTCGGGCCGGCGCTGGCCGCCTGGGTGCTGCCGGTGGTCGCCCGGTTGGTCGCCAGCCTGGAAGGGGTCAGCTTTTTCTCGACTTTTTAACGGCTAAAAACAGCCGGAATGCCGATTAATTACGGCCTTTTTATTCACCAATCCGAAAGGCCTGCTAAGATGGGGCCAAATCGGGAAGAAAGCAATCATTATGCCGCCGGCATCATCCGGTGATGGAAAGGAGAAAAACTCATGTTCGCCAGAAAGCAAATGGGCGCCAGCCTGGTGGAATGGATCGTGGTGGTAGTGGTCGTCGTCGCCGTGTTGGGCGCGGCCGCCGCGGGAATCGCCAGCGTCACCAGCGGCAAGGCGGGCGAGGTGGAAGGCTGGATCAACGGTCTTGCTACCCCGGTTCCATAAATCGTCGATTTGTTTCCGGTCCGCCGGGCATGTCGTAGCGGCGTGCATCGGATAGAGTGATCCTTCCATCGGGTGGGTGGTGTCCTGAATGCAGAACGCCATCCATCCGATATAGGATTCAATGAAGGGAGTGCACGGGAATGTTGGCCGACCGCAGAGGGGCCGATCTGGTTGAATGGATCGTCGGGGTGATCATCGTCCTCGGAGTCCTGGGCAGCTCGATGTACGGGCTGTTCCAGGTGATCGGGGACAAGCTCGACGAGATGACCGGAGCCATCACCCCGTAGCCTAAAGGATGCCGCGATGATCCGCAACCTTCGAGCCGCAACCATGGTGGAGTACGTCGTCCTGGCCGTCCTGCTCGTCGCGCTGGTCGGCGGGGCGCTGCTGGCGCTGAACGACGCCATCCGGGCGCGGTTGACGAACGTCTACACGGATATCGGATCGTAGGAATCGATCGCCATCATGAACCGGCGGGTTTGGACGGATTTTTCGATTGGATTTCTCCGGCGGGCGCCGGGGCGACCGGCGCGCAGCCGGTTTTTTGCTCTCCGCAGGACGCGGCGGCGCGGCCAAGCCTCGCTGGAACTGCTGATCGTCCTGCTGTTCCTCATCCCGCTCCTGTTCGGCGCGTTCGAACTTTCCCGCGGCGTGGCGGTCCGCGCGGCTCTCGACAGCGGGGTCGGCATCGCGGTCCGGGCGCTTTCGGTGGACACCTCCGCCGCCCAGTGGGCCTGGGCCACCATCAAGACCCAGGAAGCCGTCGATCAGAACGTCTTCGGCGGCAGCGGGGTCGGAACGGTGTCATTTACACTCACGGATGGTACCGGAACGGTGATCGATCAGCCGACGTTGGATGGATTATCCTACGGAAACACTTTTTGCCTTTCCGGTGCGGTCGATTTCACACTTTCGATCCCTCTACTCGATTTGAACGGCGATCCCTTGTCGCCCGATACCATCACCATCACGGTCATGCATTGCGGTATCGTGGAAAGGATGTAGGCAGGTGGCCGCGCGGCGAAATTCTTCCGCGGATTTTTTCGGTGGATTCCTCCGGTCGCGGACCGCCCGCCGGGGGCAGGTCCTGGTCCTGGCGGTGGTCATCTTCTTCCTGTTCTTCGCGGTGGCGGTCGTGCTGATCGACGTCTACTCCCTGTTCGAAGCCCGCAACTGGGGCTACCGGGTGGCCCAGCAGGCGGCGTTGGCCGGTGTGAGCGGGTCTTCCACTAAATGGGTGGTGGCACAGCCGACCGCGACGCCGGATCCGTACCTGGAAACCCCGACACCCGGCGCACCGGATTGCATCGATCCGATCATGATCGAATTGGACGCCGTCGAGGCCTACGACGACGCGTTGGCGGCCATGGAAGCCGGGATGCAGACCCGCGGATACGATCCCGGCGATTACACCTACGACATCCAGGTGCTGCCCAACTACGACGGCAGCGGCGGAATCCCCATCGCCGGTTTTCCGCCGACCCCCGTCCGTCTGGGGGGATCGCGCGGCGAGTGGGGGGCGGAAAACCCGGCCGTGGGCGTCTATATCTACTTCCACGTCGATACTTTCCTTTTGGAGTCGATCGGAATCACGTCGCCGGGTATCAGCGTATTCGCTTCGGCGGAGGTATCCCAGCCGCCGGTCTGTCCGTAGGAGGATCCGGAACAAGGTGAAGATCCGGCCGAACGCCCTGCACGTTTTTCTCGCGCTGATCGTGATGATGGCGGTCTGTGCGGCGCCGCCTACCCGGACGGCGCGGGCGGCGATCGGCCAGGTGGAGCCATGGACGCTGGTGGCTCAGGGATCCAATTTCATCTGGTTTGAGTGGTATTCCGTTGGGGCCGGCACCGACCGTCTGATGGTGGTCGCCGTGTCTTCGACCATGACATCAACTTCCACACAGACCGTGAATGTATGGTACGGCTTTCAGGCTCTCACACTGGCAGTCGGAGACGGGACCACGGGAAACATCCAGACTCACACCTACCTGTTCTACCTGCTGGACACCCCGGCGGTGATGGACGGCACATCGCGGATGCTGCTTGTCACCACCGGCGGAGGAGGTTCGAACTACGATTACATCTATGCAGCCGTCTACGACGGCGTGGATCAATCCGATCCGATAGGGGATTATGGAAATTATTACAATACGAATCAAACCCGGAACATCGGTCCCTTGAATCTGGATATCAACACCGGCGAACGGGCTGTGGAAGTCATCAATTTATTTGACCCGGAAGCCCAGTCGCCTACCATAAATTCCTGGGCCAACGACTGGTATTCGGTCCTCGGTCCCGACACCTACAATTCAAGGTACAGTTCCTATATAGCGGCGAACGATACGGCGAGCCCCACCAATTCCCGGCACCGTACGGTACGGAACTGCTATCCCTCCATGTCCGCCATAGTCATCAAGCCGTTCATGGCCACGCCGACGCCCACCTCCACCTCCACGCCCACGGCCACCGCCACGCCGTTCCTGCTGACGGGCTACTCGGCCGTGCTCTATCCCTCGCTGCTGATTAATGCCCCGGATTTCGGGCTCGATGCCCAGACCATCTACGGCAAGGTCGCCGGCGGCAACGGGCCGCCGTACTCGGTTGAGGTCCATATCCTTGATCCGGAGGGCGGGACCCGCGGGCCGTTCTTCCCGCCGGTGGCGATGGACGGCACGTTCTCCCTGACCCCCGCCTTCACCGGCGACACGTATTTCGGCGCGGATGTCGAAGGCGTCTGGGAGGCCTGGTACATCATGACCGACAGCCTGGGAGATACGCGGGAAAGCACGCACGTTTATTGGGCTGTCAATTTCCCAAGGGCGCACGGGGTGCCGTAAAAGCTGTCCCAACCCCCTCACCCCCAACCCCTCCCCGGCTGGGACTTATCCCGAGCGAAGCGAGGGATAAAGCCGGGGAGGGGAGCAGGATCCCCGGTGGTCTTCCGGGGAGACAGCGGGGAGAGCCTGTCCCCGACCAAAGGGAGGTGAGGGGATAGGACAGAATCCACACATTACACAAAGGGGGACTCATGAAGAAGCGCATCCATTCTTTACAAGGAATTCAAGACGGTATCTATCGGGAAGCCCGGCGAATGCGGCGGGAAATGACGGATTCCGAACGCCTGTTGTGGGCGCAGCTCAGGGGGAATAAAATCGCGGGTTGCCATTTCCGCCGCCAGCACGTCATTTGCGGGTTCATTACGGATTTTTATTGCCATAAAGCGAAACTGATCATTAAAGTAGATGGGGGGATTCATGATTCATTTATTGAAAGGGACCAAATCCGCGATGAGATCCTCCGATCGGAGGGGTTTATCGTTTTACGATATTTAAACGGAAGGGTAGAACAGGATTTGGAAAGAGTTGTGATGGAGATCAAGGAAGTATGCCAAAACCGAATCCGGTTGCTGTCCTAACCCCCTCTCCCGGCCTACTCCTCGGGAAACCGCCGGGGATTCGGCCCCCCTCTCCCCCTTCCCCTTGGGGAAGGGGGAGAGGGGAGGGAGAGGAGGATAGGACAGCCCGCCGGAGTACAATACCTCCATGCCCTACGAAGAAATCGATCACACCGCCGATTGGGCCTTCCGCGTGAGGGGCGCTTCGCGGGAGGATCTGTTCGCCGAGGCGGCCAAGGCCCTGTACGCGATGGGGGATATTCGGACCGGAGAATGGGAGGAGCCGAAAACCCTTCGCCTGAAGGCGGAGGATCCGGAGGGATTGCTGATTCTGTGGCTGAACGAACTGCTCTTCCTGCTGGATCAGGAACGCCATGCCTTGCGGGAAATTCGCATCGAACGCCTGACCGACACCGAATTGCAGGCGTCCGGGCGGATGGCGGCGGTTCGTGCGGTCGGGAGGGAGATCAAGGCGGCGACCTACAGCGGCCTGCGGATCGCCGAATCGGACGGAGGGTGGAGTACGGAAATCGTGCTGGATGTATGAATTGGGCCCGCGACGGAAGATAAAAATTTTCATCGCGGGAAAGGATGCGCACCATGGCTTCGAAAACCGATTTCACCAAGGCCGGCGAGTTCCTCTGGGAGCTGCCGGCCGCGTACCGCAGCGACATGCAGCAGGACGTGCGGATCGTCGCCGACGGGGAGTTGCTCGAGGACGCGCTGGGCGACCGTTCGGTCGAACAGGCGGTGAACGTCGCGGCGCTGCCGGGCCTGGCCGGCCGGGTGGTGGTGATGCCTGACGTCCATCAGGGGTACGGCATGCCGATCGGCGGCGTCATGGCTTCCGATCTGGTGGAAGGCATGATTTCGCCCGGCGCGGTCGGATACGATATCAATTGCGGCGTGCGGCTGCTTGCCACGGCGATGGAGTTCGCGGAAGCCGAGCTGCGGCTTTCCGAACTGGCGGATGCGCTCTACCGCAACTGCCCGAGCGGCGTGGGCGGGAAGGGCAGCGTTCCGCTGACCGTCGCCGAATTGGAACGGGTGTGCCGCGAGGGCGCGCGCTGGACGCTGCGCAAGGGGTACGCCACCAAAAGCGATGTCGAACGCACGGAGGAGGAAGGCTGCCTGGAGGGCGCCGACCCGCAGGAGGTTTCGCCCCGGGCCAAGCAGCGCGGGCGCGGCCAGCTGGGTACGCTCGGCGCCGGAAACCATTTCCTCGAAGTCGACGTCGTCGATCAGATCTTCGACGGACCGGCCGCCGCTGCGATGGGCCTTGCCGAGGGCT
>JBJYXS010000333.1:0-6514 GCA_046260075.1 Anaerolineales bacterium
TTTCCACCGGCAAGTCGGCTTTGCTTCGGGATGCCTCCGCAAGGGCGCCCAAGGCCGGCGTGACGGTGGTTGGTTTCACCCGATCCTTGAGCTGATGGTGAATGCGATTGGAAAACGAAACCCATAATGGGCAGGAGGAAGAGATCATTCAGTTTCATATCTTTCGGGCCGGATGGACGTTAAGTATGTGCTTGTACGAAAAACGAAAACATACCGCCCGAACGAAGGATGCGTTCACCCGCCCCGGATCGGAAGCTTTGCCTCTCCGCGCAGATACAGCGGAATGCGCTCCAGCGGGGCGTCCGCATCGATCCGTTCTCCGCCGGGGAAGGTCTGGTCCGTCCAGGCGTCCTTCCAGGAAGCGCCGGCGGGCAGGTACACCGTCCGGCTCCGGGCATCGGCGTGCAGGACCGGCGCAACCAGCAGGTCCGGCCCGAACAGGAATTCATCTTCGACCGCCCAGCAGGCCGGGTCGTCGGGAAAATCGACGAACAAAGGGCGCATGGGGGGAAGCCCCTGCTCGTGGGCGGCGCGCATCTGCTCCATGATGTAGGGCCGCAGCCGTTCGCGCATCAGCAAATATTCGCGCAAGATGGCGTATGCCGCTTCGCCGAAAGACCACACTTCGTTCGGCCCGCCGAGCATGAAATCCGCATGCGGCAGGCGGTCGCCGTGCAGCCGGAACAGCGGGCAGAAGGCACCGTACTGGAACCAGCGCACGATCAGTTCGCGGAATTCCGGCGCGGCGGGATCGCCGCCGTGGAAGCCGCCGATGTCGGTGGTCCACCAGGGAATGCCGCTGAGCGCGATGTTCAGGCCGGCCCGCACCTGCGCGCGCAACGCCGCGAAGGTGGAGGGAATATCCCCCGACCATACGGCGGCGCCGAAGCGCTGGCTGCCCGCCCAGGCGGACCGGCAAAGGAACAGGATGTCCTCCTCGCCCTCGGCCCGCATCCCGTCGTAGAACCTCCGCACGTGATCGCGCGGGTAAATGCTGGCCACGGCCGGACCGTCGCCCGCGGAAAACACCAGATTTTCCGGATTCAGGGGGACGATTTCCGGTTCGCACACGTCGAGCCAGAACGTTTTTATTCCGTGCCGGTAATATCCCTCCCTGACCTTTTCCCAGACGTATTTTCCGGCTTCCGGATGGGTCGGGTCGTAAAAATGAAGGTACGCTCCGTCCTCGTCGCCGATATCCGCAAAGTACATATGGGCCGGCGTTCCGGCTTTGTTGCGCACGAAATATCCATGCCGCCGCATTTCCTCGAAGGCGGGGCTGTGGCGGTTGACGGTCGGCCAGATCGACACCATCACCTTCACCCCCAGATCGTTCAGCTTCCGGACCATCGCGGCGGGGTCCGGCCAGGCGTCCGGGTCGAACCGCCATTCGCCCATCCGGCTCCAATGGAAGAAATCGATGACCAGCACCGAAAGGGGCAGCTTGCGCCGGGCATATTCCTCGGCCACCGCCTCCGCTTCCGCCTGGCCGGCGTAGCGCAGTTTGCACTGCCAGAAGCCGGCCGCCCATTCGGGCAGCATCGGCGCGCGGCCGGTGACCTCGGCGTAGTTGGCCAGGATCCGTTTGGGATCCGCGCCGGCCGTGATCCAATAATCGATTTGGGGCGCGGCTTCCGCCGTCCACCGGGTGGCGTTCCGGCCGAGTTCCACCCGCCCGACGGCGGGGTTGTTCCATAAAAAACCGTATCCCCGGCTGGAGAGCAGGAAGGGAATGGCGACCTCCGTGTTGCGCTGGACGAGGTCGATGACGCAGCCCTTCTGGTCGAGCAGGCCGTGCTGGTGTTGCCCGAGGCCGTAGAAGTGTTCGTCCTCGTACGGTTGGAAGCTGGCTTCGATGCGGCACATCCCGCCCTGGAGTTCACGGTAATGCCGGGCGGGAATGGACAGATCGTGGATCGGCTTTTCGCGGAGCCGCTCGGTTCCGCTTTCGGCGTTCCAAAAAGCCAGTTCGCCCTTAGGTCCGATTTTCGCCGAGAGGATTCCGTTTCGCAGCTCGGCTCCGGTTTCGCGGATTTCGATCTGCGCCGGGGGATTGCCGGAATCGGTCAGCGCGCTGATCCAATCTTCGCGTATGGAGGGCGCCTTTGCCGCGCGAACGCGTATCCCGTCGGGCCCCCAGGATTCCACTTTCAGGATTTCATCCCCGGAATGATACGAAAGCGAGTTGCCGCTCTTGGTGAAATCCGCCATGTTTCCTCCCTTAAGGGACCGTCGGTCCGGAAAATGGGATGTTGGATAGGAGGATTATAGCGCTTCCGGTGAATCCTCCCCCGCAAGGGGGAGGAGGATACAGCCCGGTTTTCACTTCCCCCACTGAAAAAGGAGGGGGCACTCACCTTTTCAAAAAACCGCTGGAGACAAACCAGCGGTTTATAGTAGGCCAAATCATGCAGATGAACTCCACTAAGATTTCTAAGTGGAAATAATAGCGAAGCGGAGAAGTGGAGCCGCTTATTGCGGGCCGGGCCGCGGCGGATGAAGGCGGCTGCCCTTATCCGGCTTCGCACCTTGCGAGCATAGCTTTCCATAGGGCTTCCGCCTGCGCTGCATCGGTGACCTCGGATCTTCCCGTCGGACGGGTGATGATCAGCCGGCCCTGCGGCCGATACAGATACAGCGTGACGCCCCCCAGATCGAAAATTTGTCCTTGGTCGGCGAATTCGGTGGAATTGGAAAGCTGAAAGTACCGACGCGGGTTGGGTTTGCCGAGTTCGGCCCAGAGATCCCTGGCCGCGGCTCCCTTGACGCTGACTTTTTCGCCGTTGCCGCCGTCGATCGAGAGGAACGCCGACTCGGGACGGTCGGGGTTCGTGATCAGGTTGTAGATATAGCCCGTTTCCGAGTCGAGGATGTTCCCAACATCCTGGGGCCGCATGGGATCGGCCGGAGAAAGGGGGCTCTTCAGGAACCGCGTGGGATCGATCGGAATGATCATTTTGCCGCCTCCGGGGAAGGATGAAGGACCGCGTGAAGCATTCGACAGTCTCTATTGTACATGGATAGTTGGCAGAGCGTAACTATCGCGAAAGGGTTGCGGTTTGCCCCTCAAGACCTTGCCGATGGCATGTGCAATTCCGAATCCGGCTCGGGAATGCTCACGGCCGCGCCCGCTTCGGCGCTCAGCCGCCTTCTACTGCGCCTCCCGCAGGATTTCCATCAACTCCTCCGGGGAAAGCGCGACGGGGTTGGCTTTCATGCTGGAGGCGCGCCGGGCGTTGTCCGCCACCGCATCGAAATCCGATTCGCGAAGTCCCCACGAGCGAAGGGGCGGGATCCGAAGATCCCCGGCCAATCGCTGCGCCCAATCCGCTCCCTCTTCCGGCGCGGCGTTTTCGCGCCCCGTAAGCAGCGCGGCGATCTCGCCGTAGCGTTGCAGCGATGGGGCTTCCGGATCGCGCGCCCGCAACGCGCGGATGTTGGCGCGCATCACAACCGGCAGCAGCCGCGCGCAGACCGCCCCGTGCGGGGCGGCGAGCAGGCCGCCGAGCGGGGCGGCGAATCCGTGCACCGCGCCGAGCCCCGCGTTGGCCAGGGCCAGCCCGCCGCACAGGCTCGCCAGGCACATGTCTTCGCGCGCCGCAAGGCCGCCTTCGGTGAAGGCCGCCCGCAGGGAACGGCCCGCGCGCCGCATCCCTTCGCGGCAGAATCCGTCCGTCAGCGGGTTGGCGCGCGAGCATACGTAGGGCTCCAAGACCTGCGTCAGCGCATCCATCCCGGTGGCGGCGGTCACCGCCGGCGGCAATCCAAGCGTCAGCTCCGGGTCGATCAGGGCGGCGCGCGGCAGCAGCCACGGATTGCGAAGGCTGACCTTCACCTTCCGTTCCGGGACGGCGATGACCGCGTTGCGCGTGACCTCCGCGCCGGTGCCCGCGGTGGTGGGAACGGCGATGCAGGGGAGTCCGGGGCGCTCGAGCGGGAGTCCCTTCCCCACGACCTCGAGGTAATCCAATGGGTCGCCCGGGTTGACGGCCAGCGCGGCGGCCGCCTTGGCGGTATCCATGGCGCTTCCCCCGCCGAGACCGACGATCACTTCCGATTTGCCCTCCACGGCGCGGCGGACGGCCGCCAGGATCCCTTCCAGATCCGGCTCCTTCGTCACCGGCCAAAGCTCGACCTCCGCGCCGGCGGCCTGCAGGGATTCCACGGCCGGCTCCGCCGTCGTTTCGGGAACGCCGGAAGCGAGCAGGACGCGCTTGCCGTACCCGGCGGCTGTGGCGCCCAGCTCCCGGACGATGCCGGCCCCGAAGAGGATCCGGGCGGCCGTGGCGAATTCGAAACGCGGCAGGGAGCCGGTGGCCGCATCGGTCATGGCTCTATCCAATCGTATCGGACGCTGGAACGCGGTTCGGCCATCATCTCCGCCACTTGTTCCTTCCACCGCTTGTAGTGCCCGGTCGCCTTGTGCGCGGCGGGCGCCGCGGCGTCGCGGTAGGCTTCGATCAACAGGAAGCGGGTCGGATCCCCTTCTTCCTGCAAGACATCGAACCGTGCGATGCCGGGCTCCTGGATGGAATGCAGGGCGTTCTCCCGGCAGGCCGCCCGGAAGGTTTCCACGCAGTCGGGCTTTACGTGGGCGTGCACCAGAACGGTGAGCATGGGATTCCTCCTCGCCGCAGAACATCGCCAGCAATGACGTACGGCAAGGCGGCCGTCCTCCGGCAATGAAATTGTATCCCGGTTGCCGAAAGCGCGCCTTTTTCCGGAGAGGAGGGGGTATCTGTTGTACACAAAATAAAAGCGCCGCCTTTGAGGCGGCGCTGTAACGTTGGTGTGAATACTCGGGTCCGTCAACCCAGGAAAGCAAGCCTACGCGCTGAACCGGTAGATCGTCTGCGTGTGGTAGGTTTCCCCGGGTTTCAACACGGTGGTCGGGAAGGAAGGCTGGTTGGGCGAATCCGGGAAGTGCTGGGTTTCCAGGCACAGCCCGCCGTGCTTGGGGTAGGTCTTTCCGCCCTTGCCCTTGTCGGTCCCGCTGAGGTTGTTGCCGGTGTAGAACTGCACGCCCGGTTCGGTGGTCAGCACTTCCATCTTGCGGCCGTTCCCGGGGGCGGTGACGGCCGCCGCCGGCGAAAGCGGGCGGGGGGAAGTTTCGGAGAGCACGAAGTTGTGGTCGTATCCGCCGGCTTCCTCGATACCCTCGCTGATGACGCGGGGTTGGTTGAAGTCCATGACGGATCCCGCCACCGCCTTGAGTTCGCCGGTCGGGATCTGCTCGGCGTCCACCAGCGTGTACTTATCGGCCTTTATCGTCACCGAGTGGTCCAGGATGTCGCCGTTGCCCGCGCCCTTCAGGTTGAAGTAGCTGTGGTTGGTCAGGTTGACGACGGTCGGTTTGTCGGTCGTCGCCGTGTACTCGATCGACAGCTCGTCCTTGTCGTTGAACACGTATTGGACCGTGCACGCCAGGTTCCCGGGATAGCCCTCTTCCCCGTCCTGGGAAAGATAGGTCAGTTTCAATCCGTCGCCGGACGGCAGTTCCTCGGCCTCCCAGGCGACCATGTCGAAGCCGGTGAACCCGCCGTGCAGCTGGTTCTTGCCCTCGTTGGCCGAAAGCTTGTACTGCTTTCCTGCAAGCGTGAATTGCGCTTTGCCGATCCGGTTGCCGTAACGGCCGATCAGGGCCCCGAAGTACGGATGCCGGGAAAGGTAAGGTTCCAGGGTGTCGAATCCCAGCACGATGTCGTCGAGCTTGCCGGATGCATCCGGGACCAGCAGGTGAGTCACAATCCCGCCCCAATTGGTGATTTTGATGACGGATTTCTTTGCGTTTTCCAGGGTGTACAGGAAAACTTCCTTCCCGTCTTTGGTTTTTCCGAACGATTCTTTTTGAATGCCCATGATCCGTGTTCTCCTCGGTGAAAATTCGCGCCGGCCGCCGGGGCCGTCCCCGGTCCTTCCGGTCGGGTCGGCGCTCGACGGTCATTGTACCCGAATGCGGATTTCCGGGTAATGGACCGGATGTTTTCCGGCGGCGGCTCGGCCGGCGTCCGGCGCTGGCATACCATGGAAAAGCGCGGTGGCAATGCGATAAACATTATCCGTTTATATTGCCGCATGGAGGTTGGAAGGAATCCCCCGTGAAGAGGATACGGCGGATATTGATTTATGCGCGGATTATTGTATAGTATGGACAGCTCATCGGCAGAGTCTATATTGGGAAATGCAGCGTTGGTTTTTTTCCGGGCTGTTTTTGACTTAATACGGGCGCCGCCCGTTTCGTGCTGAGCAGGAAGAGGGTGGATTCAGGGGAGGGGAGCATGGGAAAGGGGATACGTTCGCAACCGGCCGACCGGTCGTTGTTCGGTTCACGCCCGTTCGTCTTGTGTATTCGTCAAATTTCTCTACCCCCGGATACTTCCTTTTCCTTCCCCATGAGCCCGGACACCTGGCCGCTTCCATATGAAACCGGAGATCGCACAATCCCCACGGCCGCATCCCACGGAGGTTCCCGATGGCCAAAAAAGCAGTGACCGCAAAACCGTTCTACAAAAAA
>JBJYXS010000334.1:0-5290 GCA_046260075.1 Anaerolineales bacterium
AACCGATTTCTACCCTTCCCCCCATTACCGATCCTGTCCTATCCCCCCCACCCCTGGCCCCTCCCCCCTTCCCTTTAAAGGGAAGGGGGGAGGGGAAACAGACCTTCTCCCAATAAATTATCAACCTCTGGGGGTGGGAGGCTGGGACAGCGGCACTCCTCCCCGATTTCTTCCCGGGCAGTGGTAAAGTTGGTCCGTCATGAACGCCGAAACCCTCTCCCGCATCCTGCCGCGCATCCTGCCGAACGTGGAAAAACCCGGCCGCTACACCGGCGGCGAGTTGAACCAAACCGTCAAGGATTGGGACGCCGTGCCGCTGCGTATCGGGCTGCTGTTCCCCGATATCTACGATATCGGGATGTCGAACCTCGGCCTGGCGGTGCTGTACGAGATCATCAACGCCCGTCCGGATGCGCTGGCCGAGCGGATCTACCTGCCGTGGGGCGACATGGAAGCGGCGATGCGCCGGGAGGGGATCCCGCTCTTTTCACTCGAGAGCCGCAGGCCAGCGGCCGATTTCGACCTGTTGGGGATCACGCTGCCGTACGAATCGCTGTACACCAACGTGCTGCTGGCGCTCGACCTTTCCGGAATCCCGTTGCGGGCCGCCGACCGAAATGAGCAGCACCCGCTGGTGGTGGGCGGCGGGCACGGTGCCTTCAACCCCGAGCCGATGGCGGATTTTTTCGACGCCTTCGCCGTCGGAGAGGGCGAAGAGCTGATCCTCGACCTGCTCGAGATCGTGGACCGGCGGAAGCGGGAAGGCGGATCGCGGCAGGACGCGCTCCGGAGGATGGCCAGCGTTTGGGGGATGTACGTGCCGGTATTCCACCGTCCCGAATACCACGCTGACGGCAGGATCGCCCGAATAGCCTTGGGAAACGAACCGGAAGGGGCGCCGGCGCCGGCCGCCGTCCTCAAGCGGATCGTTCCGCGCCTGCCCGTTCCCCCGCTGCATCCGGTCGTCCCCTACATCGAAACCGTCCACAACCGGTATGCGATCGAGATCATGCGCGGATGTGCGCGCGGTTGCCGCTTCTGCCAGGCCGGACACGTCACCCGTCCGGTCCGCGAACGGTCGGTCTCGGACATCGTGACCGCCATCGGCGCCGCACTCTCCAACACCGGATATGAGGAAGTGGCCCTGCTGTCGCTGTCCTCATCGGACCACTCCCACATCACCGAGTTGGTGCGCGCGCTGAAGGAAGCCTTCGGCGGTTCGCGCCTGCGGATATCGCTCCCCTCGCTGCGGATCGAAACCGTCTCGGTCGATCTGGTGGAAGAGCTGCGCGGAAGCCGCGGCGGGAATTTCACGCTCGCCCCCGAGGCGGCCACCGAGAACATGCGCGCGATCCTCAACAAGCCGATCGCCGCGCGCCGGCTGATCGAGACGGCGGGAGAGATCTACCGTCGCAAGTGGACCACGATCAAGCTCTACTTCATGATCGGGCATCCGCGGGAAACGGAGGACGATGTGCGGGCGATCGCCGAACTGGCCCGTGCGGTGCTGGCCGAGGGCCGGCGGATCCTGGGCCGGCGCGCGCAGGTGCATGCTTCGGTGAACACGCTGATTCCCAAACCTCATACGCCGTTCCAGTGGATGGCGATGGACGGACGCGAGCGGATCGAGGCCAAACAGACCCTGCTGCGGCGCGAAATGCGCGGTGCGGGATTGAAGCTCGACCTCACCCCGCCGGACGTCACGCTGCTGGAAGCCCGGCTTGCGCGCGGCGACCGGCGGTTGGGGCCGGTGATCGAACAGGCATGGCGGAACGGCGCGCGGTTCGACGCCTGGACCGACCATTTCCGGCCCGAAGCGTGGGAAAACGCCTTCGCATCGGCCCGGATCGATCCGGCCTTTTACACCCACCGCGAGCGGCCGGCCGATGAGATCTTCCCCTGGGATCACATCCGGACGGGCGTGCGGAAGGAGTATTTGCGCCGCGAGTACGAAGCCGGCCTCGCCGGGCGCATCACCGGCGATTGCCGGGGGGAATGTTTCGGGTGCGGAATCCTCTCCGCCTTCCGGGAACTGCGCGAAGCGCTTCCCGAAGACGAACGATTCTGCCGGACGGCTCCACCGCAATGACCCGCCATCGCTACCGGATCCTGTTCGCCAAGACCGAGGCGATGCGCTTCACCGGCCACCTCGACCTGCATCGCTCCTGGGAACGATTGCTGCGCCGCGCAGGCCTGCCGGCATCCTACTCCGCCGGTTTTCACCCCCACCCGAAAATCCAGATCGGCGCCGCTCTGCCGCTGGGGATCACCGGCGAGGGGGAGCTGGTGGATATCGAGACCGACGCGGCATGCGACGAAGCCGAAACGGCGCGGCTGCTGAACGGCCATGCGCCGCCGGGAATCCGGATCGTGAGGGTGAGCGCGCGCCGGGAAGGATCCCCCGGCCTGGAAAAGCTGATCGTCGCAGGAGATTACTCCGCCGAATCGCCGGAGGGCGCATGGCCGGAGGACCTGCCGCAACGAATAGAACGGATGCTGGCGCGCGATTCGCTGCCCCGGGAACGGCGAGGGAAGAAGTACGACCTTCGCCCGCGGATCCTCTCATTGGAGCTTAAGGGGAGAGAGCTGCAAATGCGCCTCAGCCTGACGCCGGAGGCGACCGGCCGGCCGGACGAGGTGTTGGCGGAGCTGGGGATGGGAGACTTGCCGGCGGACGTCAGGCGGAAGCGGCTGATCCTGCGGGAAACCGGCGGGGCACGATAGGCAGGAACTTCGACCGCAGCGCCCATTCGCCTTCCCCCCGGCCGAATATGCATCCTCCGCCGTTTCGTTTCCCGCCGGCGGGCTTTCGGTTCGTGCGGGTCATCCATGGCTCTCCGGACCCACCGCCGGGGGCGAATCCAAATTAATTCACCCGTGCAAACTCGTTCCCCCGGAGATACAATCATGACATACACCCATCCACGCGCCCGCCGGAATCGGGGAAACACCGGAAACGAACCGCAGGCGCTGGAACGCCCATTTGACACAGCGAATGAAAAGCAACCGGCGCGGTGAACCCGGCGGAGCGGATATGCCCATGGAGATAAACGACGATCTTTCGGTGCGTTATTCGCGGACCTTCCGGGCTGCGATTCTTCTTCTCGTTGTACCCGCGCTCGTCGTCTGCATTCCGCGCGCGATCCAAGCCGTCCCGGCGGAGGCCTTCGGGGCGCTGGCGTTCTTTCTTTTCGTTCCGGCCCTCCCGGCTCTCGGCTTCCTGTATGCGTCCGCCTACCGCCTGCGGATCCGGGCGGATGGCGTTTCCGCAGAAACGCTCTTCCTTCCAATCATCCCGTTCCGCCATCTTCGGTATGAGGAGGTCAGCCGGATGGAAGCCGGCGCAAACGGCCTGCACCTGCTCCTGTACCGTTACGGTGTTTCCCGGCCGTTCCGCATCATGAACATGGATCTGCTGGAAGGCGGTCCGCCCGCCGTGCTGGCAGCTCTTTCCCGGCATATACCCGCGGAGAAGAATTTTTGGCGGAATTTGGATAAGGTGAGCTGCCATTGGCGCGGATATATTCTCCTGGAGAACACCGCTCTGCTGTTGGGCACCGGCCTGATTTCTCTCAACGTCCTGAAAATCGGCGGAATGCTCGGCTTCATAAAGGTCGATTGGAGCGTCGTTAATATCTCGCTCCTCATCGCCGTCCTCCTCCTGCTATCCGCCGCCGGATGGATTCTCCGCAGGATGAACTGCGAGGATTGACCGGGGATTCATACGGTCCCGCCGGCATCGGCGGCGGAACGCGGACCGTTCGCTCTGATACAATCGGCGGGCATGCCCGACCTTAATCGGCAAATCCAGAATTTTTTCCGCGACAACGCCTACCGCTACGACCTGGGAGTCTGGTCCTACCGGTTGATGGGAGTCGACGACCGGCGCTACCGCCGCGAGGCGGTCGCCGCCCTCGGGTTGCGCCCCGGCGATACGGCGGTCGACCTGGCTTGCGGGACGGGGTTGGACTTCCCGCTGCTGGTCCGGGCCGTCGGTCCGGCCGGGAAAATCATCGGCGTGGACCTCTCCCGCGAGATGCTGGATCAGGCCGGGAAGCGCACGGCATCCGCGGGCTGGCGTAACGTCGAACTGGTGCGGGCGGACGCCGGGGCATACGATGTACCCGGGGGAACCGGGGCCGTCCTCTCCACCTTCGCCATGTACCTGATTCCCGAATACGATGCCGTCATCCGGCGTGCAGCGGCCGCTCTGCGCCCGGGCGGACGGTTGGCGGTTCTCGACGCCAAGCCGTCGGATCATCCTCCGGCGTGGACGGCGCTGTTCCCCCGGTGGCGCGAGCAGCCGTTCGGGATCGGTCCGGAGTTCCTCGCCCGCCGCCCGATGGATTCCATCCGCCGCCACATGCGGGAAATCCTCTATACGGAATTCTTTTCCGGATACCTCTACCTTTCCGTCGGCGAGCGGCGCCCGTCCTGAGACGGCCCGGCATTCCACCGCGGCGGCCGGCTCTTTATCACACGGCTTCCCTCGACCACCCATCGCCCGCATCGTTCATTCCGGCCGCCGGAAAACCCGCACCGCGGCCGGTACGTTGTTGCTGCCACGAACCCCGAATACGGCTACAATAGAAAGCGATCGCGTCCGGGGAAAGCGAGGTGCCGTAATGGAAACCCTGTCGCTGGACGTCGTCGGATATAACCGGCTGCCCGTTCCCGTATCCATAGTCCTTCAACCCGAGGCCACCGATCACCTGGGAGTGATCCTGCCGGGCTATCGCCACACCGTCGACATGCCGGATCTGCATTACGCCGGACGGGTGCTGATCGGCAAGGGCGCCGACGTGCTGCGGGTGGAATACGCCTATCCCAAGACCGATTTCATGAAGCGGTCCCAACAGGAGCAATCGGATTGGCTGGCGGCGGATGTCCGCGCCGCATGCGCCGCCGGGTTGGCCCGCCGCGAATACCGGAAGATCACGCTGATCGGAAAATCACTCGGCACACTGGCAATGTGCCACCTGCTGGAGGACAAGCGGTTTTCCGCCGCGAAGTGCGTCTGGTCCACGCCGATCCTGGCCAGCGCGTGGCTGTGCGGGCAGATCCGGAAGCACCGGCCCCCGTCGCTCTTCATCATCGGCACCGCGGATCATTTCTATCGCCCCGACGTTCTGCAGGAACTTACCGATGCCACCAAGGGAAGGGCCTTGGTCCTCGAAAAGGTCCACCACGGAATGGAAATCGAGGGCGATATCGCCGGGACGCTGGCCGCCCTGCGGCGGTTCACCGACGCGCTGGAGACGTTCATCGAATAGGTAAGCGTCCGGCGGCA
>JBJYXS010000334.1:5390-8550 GCA_046260075.1 Anaerolineales bacterium
CCGGCGTCCGAGTTGGACGGCGAGCCGCGCGGATACCGCCCCGCCGATTTCCTGCCGGGTGCCCGCGGGCTGGTCGGCTTCGCCCTGCCCGTTCCCCGCGCGGTGTACCGGATCCCCGCGCATGCGGAAGATATGGTCTGCCGCGCGCAAAGCCTCGTCTACCGGCGCCTGGATTCCATCTCCCTGCGGATCGCCGGTTTGCTGGAAGGGCACGGCGAACAAGCGATCCCGGTGTTCGGCTGCTCGCCGATGGCGATCAACGCCCGCGGCGACATCGCGGGGTACGTCAACCAGATCCGGATCGCCGAAGCGGCCGGAATCGGAACCGTGGGCCGCAACGGATTGCTGATCCATCCCCGGTACGGCGCACGGCTGATGCTGGGCGCCGTCGTCACCACGGCGGCGTTTCCCCGCCCGCGCCGTTCCGGCACCGCCCCAATCGGTTGCCCGCCCGACTGCCGGATCTGTGTGGATGCCTGCCCCGTCCGGGCCATCGACCCGGACGGAAAGAAAATCCGCATCATGCGCTGCCTGGCCCACACCTCCCGCACGCCGCTGATGTCGCGCCTGGAGTTCGCTGTGCGGCGGGCCCTGCGCCCGGAATCGGCGGCGCGGCTCATGAACCAAACCGCGCTCGACGAACACACATTGCACATCTGCTCGCGGTGCGTCGCCTTGTGTCCCTATGGGTCGCAGGGTTAATCACCCTCCCTCTCCTCCATCGGCGGATTACAATCCATTCCACAGATCCTCACCGGGAGGTTCGCCATGACGAACGACGAACGAATCATCGCCGTGTGCGGCATGGATTGCACCGCCTGCCCCATCCGCACCGCCGACATAAAAAAAGAATCGGCCGAATCCCTGATCGGATGGTGGAAGGGCGAAGGTTGGGTGAAGGAAGGCGAAGGCGTCGAGGATCTGATGAAGCGCGGCCCCTACTGCCGGGGATGCCGCGGCGACCGCAAGGTCCACTGGTCGGCGGACTGCTGGATCCTGGCTTGTGCGGTGGATCAAAAGGGGCTCGCGCACTGCTCCGAGTGTGCGGAATTCCCTTGCGCGAAGCTTACGGAGTGGTCGAAGGCCGAGGAGATGAACGCCAAGGCGTTCGACCGCCTGGTGCAGATAAAGTCCGCCGCCTCGTCCGCCAAACCGTCCTGACGAAGGGGCACCCGCTCCGGTCCCGTTTTTCCGCTATCTTCCTGCCCGCGGGGTGAAAGGCCTTCCATGTTGCTCGAACGGATCATCCTTCACTTTCCCGGATCGAATCCCGGATTCCGCCGCGCCCTGCTGTCCCTCATGCATCCCATCGGGACGCCGGAAAGGGACGGCCTGAATGTGACCGTCTCGAACGGCTCCTTTTTCCCCCGTGTATCGATCGATTTCCGTTCTTCCGATCCCGGCATCCGCGCGGAATTCCGTCTGTCCGGCGGCGACTCCCCGATCCTGGAGGTTGAAAATACAACCACCGCAACCAAACAGAATCCGTTTCCCTACCAGCCGCTGTCTATACAAGAGGCCGTCCGCCGGTTGGAGAAAGCCGAATGGCGCATCACCGGCGCCGACCATATCGGGTGCAATCTGCCCTGGTTCAGGCCGGGCGTCCATCCCCGTATTCGGGCCTTGCGGGAACAGCTCGCCGCGGCCTGCCTGTACCATGAATATCCGACCGGCGAGCCGTGGGATTTCATCCTGCCGGGCGACGAAGACGAAATCGCCGGCCGGAAAGACATCGATTATGCGCTTGTCCGGCGGCCCAAATTCGAGCTGGTCTCGTTCGCCAATTGCTCCACCCCGCTGATCCAATTCGAAGTCGGTTTTACCGGCCGATACGAGAAGGCCGTATCGCTCTTCCCGGAAGCCCTGCACAACCCCGCGTTCCGCAACCTCTGGATCTACCTCGACAATCCGTATCCGGCGGATATCTGCCTGGTTTTGAACGAGCATCACGAGGGGGATTGGTCCGACCGCTTCGCCGGGCACAGGCTGCCGTTTACTCCCGGCGTGAGCCGGAGCGGATAATCGGTCTCTCCATCGGGAAAGTATAATGACCGCATTATCCGGGCCGGAAAATGAAGGCTTCCATACGGTCATCGGAGAGAGGATCATCCATGGTTTTGCCAAATGCAACACGCTCCATCCGCCGGAGGATGCTGCCGATCTTTCTCTTTCTCCTTCCGCTCGGATGCAACCTGCCGGCCGTCGTGCGGACGGTCTCCGCCCCGGAGACGACGGAAAATACGCCCGCATCCGCATCCCCCGCCACGCAAAATCCGCCCTCAGCATCCCGCATGCCCGGATTCACACCGTCGCCCCAAATCCATATCGTCCCGATACCATCCCAAGCCGTGTCCATCGAGGGACATCCCTACACGTCCTATCAGGCCGAAGGTTCCCCGTTCCGCTTCGTGTGTCCGGATCCCTGCCCGGTAGATCCGGATTTGTTATTCGCCCAATACGCCGGTTTCCACAGCATCTATGAGAATCTGATCGGCCTGACCGGCGTGGATACGCTCCCCGAACTGCAGCCGGTGGACATCCACATCCTCAACGACCCGAAATGCGGCAACCGCAGCGAACAGCGCGTCCTGGCCTACTCTAATTGGAACAGCGGCGCCAACGCCTTCATCTGTTCCTACCTCTTCGAATACGCCGAGGGCGCCGGCGGGGCGCCGTACACGGCCGCCGAAGCCGTCCTGCCGAACTGGCAGGACGCCCTGATCCACGAATACCTGCACACGCTGTTTTTCGGCCGGATCACGCGCTACGCCGGCGCGATGCACGATTTCGTGACCCCGATCGCGATCTACGCTTGGTTGGGTTGGAGCGAGGGCGAGTTCTTCTGCGAATACGATCCCGTCACGCCCCCCGGGGATTTCGGCGGATATCTGCTGCAGCAACTCTGCCGGCGCTACGGGTTCCATTGGGAACACCTGGCGCGCGTCCTGACCGAGCTCGACGCCCTCTACACCTCCGGCGGCGGCGTATCAAATGAAGGTTTCCAACATCCCGTCCCCGACATGGCCCAATTCCGCGACATATTAAACCGGGTATTGGAAACCGACACCACGCCGGCGTTCATCAATGCCTGCTGGCCGTCCGTGTTGTTCGGTGAAACCTACGCGCTGCCTGCATCCTGCACCGACCGGACGGCAGCTCC
>JBJYXS010000335.1:0-6438 GCA_046260075.1 Anaerolineales bacterium
TACGGGAAGGGGGAGAGGGGCAGGGGTGAGGAGGATAGGATAGAGAAAAAAATGACATCCTTTCCTTTATTATCCCTGCTTGTCTTTCTCCCCATGGCGACGGCCGCGGCGCTGTTCCTATTCCCGGCCGGACGCCATCGCATAATCCGCGGATTTGCGTTCGGGTCGGCTGCGCTGACCCTGGCGCTTTCCCTCGCCGCCTTCCTGGCCTACGATCGCACGGCCGGCGGATACCAGCTGGAGGAATTCCTGCCCTGGATTCCGCAATGGGGGATCGGCTACCACCTCGGGGCGAACGGCATCAGCCTGCCGCTGGTCCTCCTGACCGGGATCGTGTTGTTCACCGGCGTGCTGATCTCCTGGGGGATCGACGACCGGCCGCGGGAGTTCTTCGCCTTTCTGTTTCTCCTGGCGTCCGGCGTGTTCGGCGTGTTCGTCTCCCTGGATCTCTTCCTGCTGTTCTTCTTCTACGAGATCGCCGTGTTTCCGATGTACCTGCTCATCGCCCTGTGGGGCTGGCCGAAGACCCGCGAATATGCGGCGATGAAACTCACGTTGTACCTGTTTGCCGGTTCGATGGTGGCTTTCATCGGAGCGCTGGTGCTGGTGTTTTCCGCCGGCACACCGACCTTCGATTTACCGGCGTTGGAGGCGGCCGCCTTCCCGGCCGATTTGCAGAGGGCCGTCTTCCCGTTCGTCTTCCTGGGATTCGCCGTGCTGGGCGGCCTCTTCCCCTTCCACAATTGGAGTCCGGACGGGCACGTCGCCGCGCCGACGGCGGTCTCGATGTTCCACGCCGGGGTGCTTATGAAGCTGGGGGCGTTCGCCGCGCTGCGCGTGGGGATACTGCTCCTTCCCGAGGGGGCCGCCTTTCACATGCCGTGGATCCTGATCCTGGCCCTGGTCAATGTGCTGTACGGCGCCCTCATCGCCATGGTGCAGACGGATTTCAAGTACGTCATCGGTTTTTCCTCCGTCTCGCACATGGGGCTGGTCATGCTCGGGTTCGCGTCGCTGAACGCCGATGGGCTGCTCGGGGCGTCGCTGCAGATGTTCTCTCACGGCGTGATGACGGCTTTGTTCTTCGCTGCGGTCGGGATGGTGTACGACCGGACGCACACCCGTGAAATATCCCTATTGGGCGGTTTGGGGCGCCGGATGCCCCTGGCGGCATCGGCCTTCATCATCGGCGGCCTGGCGTCGATGGGGATGCCGGGCCTCTCGGGGTTCGTCGCCGAGTTTCCGGTCTTTCTCGGCCTATGGCAGAAGCAGCCCGCCGCCGCTGTGGCGGCTGCGCTGGGGATCGTCATCACCGCCGCGTACATCCTGCTCGTCGCGAGGCGGGTATTCTTCGGCCCGATCTCCGACCGATACGCGCAGACGGTGACCGGTATCTCCGTCCGAGACAAGGCCGCCCTGCTGATTCTGATGTCGGTTCTGATCGGAATGGGGGTGTATCCGGACGGGATCGCCTCGCTGATGGAAAGCGGCGTACAGCCGGTGCTGAGGGTCTTGGGGTTCTGATCGTTCCACCCGTCCGTTGTGGGCGGGGGGTTGGGATAGAAAATGGCTTTGCTTCCCGAAATTCTGCTTCTCCTTCTGGCGTTGCTGGTCCTCGGGCTGGATCTTCTCCTGCCCACGCCGCGGCGCGCGTTCCTGGGCGTGTTGACGGCTCTGGGTACGGCCGCGATTCTTGCGGTTGCCCTGGCGGGAAAGGGCGGGGAGGCCGGCGGCCCGGCGACATTGCATGTCGATTCCCTGGCGTTCTTTTTCCGGACGCTGTTCCTGCTGGGAGCGTCGATCGCGGCGTTGATCTCGATCGAGAGCGAGGGCGTCGGGCGGTGCGGGGAATATTACGCACTGCTTCTGTTCTCCACGCTGGGGATGTGCCTGATGGCCTCCGCATCCGACCTGGTGATGTTGGCGCTGGCAATCGAGATGGCGGCCCTGCCGGCCTACCTGCTGGCGGGTTTTCTCAAGCGGGATTCCCGTTCGACCGAGGCCGGGATGAAATATTTCCTTTTCGGAGCGACGGCTTCGGCGGTGATGTGGTACGGGTTCTCGCTGCTCTACGGCGCCACCGGGGAAACCGGGTTTGCCGAGGCGGCCGCCGCCCTGAAAACGGCCGGCCTTCCGGTGGTGATGACGGCTGTGCTGCCCATCCTGGCCGGGCTTACCTTCAAGGTGGCGGCGGTGCCGTTCCACTTCTGGGCGCCGGACGTCTACGAAGGGGCGCCGACGCCCGTTTCCGCCTTTCTTTCGACGGCGATGAAAGCCGCTGGATTCGCCGTGATCCTGCGGTTGTTAATGGGTGTGTTTCCCACGGAAGCAGCTCCCGCATTGCGTGCACTGGCGGCCGCGGCCGCCGCGGCCACCATGACGTTGGGAAACCTGCTGGCCCTCGTTCAAAAGAATTTCAAACGCCTGCTGGCGTATTCCGCGATCGCCCATGCCGGATATGCCCTGATCGGCCTGGCGGCGATGCCGCCGGACGGTTTGGCGGCGACGGCCGCCTACCTGTTGGCCTGCCTGCCGGCCAACCTGGCGGCGTTCTCGGTGGCCGTGCTGGCGGCCAATGCTTCGGGAAACGACGACATCACGGCATTGGCCGGGCTTGGCCGGCGCAGCCCGGCTGCCGCGCTGGCTCTGCTCGCGGCCATGCTTTCCCTGGCGGGCATGCCGCCGTTCGCCGGATTCGCCGCCAAGGCGTTCCTCCTGGCCTCCGCCGTGGACTCCGGTCTGGCGTGGTTGGCGGCCGTCGGGGCGGTGAATTCGGTCATCGCCCTGTATTATTACCTTGCCGTTCTGAAAGCCGCGTTCCTCTTCCGGTCCGATGACGAACAAACCCCCGTTCCATTTCCGGTCTCCCTCAAGATCGCACTCGGCGTAACGGCGGCAGCGGTCCTCATCATGGGCGTTGCGGCTTCGCCGTGGTTCGAAGCGGGCTGGGAAGCGGTCCGACCCTTGTTTCCGGGGTGATCGAACGCGCGTTTCCGGATGTGCGGCCTATGTTACAATCCGATCCAGATGTCGAATTCCGGGCAGAAATATCCACCGCGGTTGATGTCCGACGCCCAGGTCGCCGGGCTGATGGCCCAAAGCGGCTGCCTGGCGTTCGGCATGGTGCTGGCGACGGTTGTAGGGGGGATCTGGTTGGACCGGTTGTTGAACACCCGCCCGCTGATGACCCTGTTGCTGGTTCTGGGAAGCGTGCCGGTGACGATCTTCCTCCTGTTCCGGGTGGCCATGCGGGCGGTGGCGAACAGCCGGACGGGCGGCAGGGATCAGCATGAGCGCGACGACCAAGCCTAAGAAGAAAAAATTCAACCCGACGTTAGGGATCGTAGTCGGCCTGTTTGCGGCGGCGGCCTTTTTGGCTTTCTTCGCTTCCAAGTCGTACGGACCGCTCAAGCCGGTCATCCCGGGGATATCGCTTGCCAGCGAGGAGATCTGGCCGGGAGCGATGCTCGTTCCCGCCTTCGACATCGGCGGCTTCCATTTTGAGGGCGTCGTATTTTCCAACACGGTGCTCTGCATACTGCTGGCCGATATCGTGCTGCTGGCGATCGCGGTGTTCCTCGTCCGCCCCTACCTGCGCGGGAACAACCCGGTGCCTTCCAAGACGTACTCCGTCCTGGAGATGCTGCTGGAATATTTCTGGGAGATGGTGAAAAACGCGGTCGGCTCCAAATGGGTCGGGCGGGTGTTCCCGGTGGTGATGACGATCTTCCTGCTGATCCTCACCGCCAATTGGATCAAGCTGCTGCCCGGCTTCGAGACGGTCGGGTGGTTCCGGGAGGCTTCGGCGGAGGACGCCGAGAAGGCGCATCCGGTCCTGCCGTTTATCGGCGGCCTGTACGCTCTCGACGGCACCTCGGACGAGGGGACCAAGTACGAACTCGTGCCCTTCCTGAGGGGTTCGTCCACCGACCTCAACTTCCCCGCGTCGATGGCGGTGGTTACCGTGGGCGGCATCTTCCTGTTCGGGGCCTGGTCGCAGAAAGCCGGTTTCATTCAGAAATATCTGCCGACCCGCCGTCTGCGCAAGTCGCCGGCCTTCGGGGCGATCGATCTGCTGGTGGGGATCCTGGAATTCTTCCTCGAATTCGTAAAGATCATTTCCCTGACGCTGCGGCTGTTCGGCAACATTTTCGCCGGCGGACTGTTGCTGTTGATCGTCGGATCCCTGACCGTGATCGCCTTTCCCACCCTGTTGGTCGCCTTCGAGCTGTTCATCGGCACCATCCAGGCGTATGTGTTCGCCCTGTTGGCGGCGATCTTCATCCAGATGGCGATGGCCGGCCACGACGATGAGCCGGCGCACGGCCGCTGATGCGGGATCCGGACGGTTCAGATCATTAAGGAGGTTTTTTCGGATGGATGGCGAATCCCTTGTTGAAGCGGTGCGGTATATCAGCGCGGCCTTTGCCATGCTGGGAACCATCGGAGCCGGCCTGGGAGTGGGCCTGGCGGCGTTCGGCGGGATGCAGGCCATGGGCCGCAATCCGGACGCCGGCCCGATGATCCAAACCAGCATGGTGCTGGGGATCGTGTTTGCCGAGGCGATTGCGATCTATGCGCTGGCCGTGGCGTTGATCATCATCTTCGTGTGACCTCGGACCGGCGAGCCCGGCCGGCGGACGGAGGCCGGAGGATGTGAAATGGAAAAACTCGGATTAAACCTGGGGACGTTTCTTTTTTACCTGTTTAATTTCAGCGTGCTGATGATCATCCTCCGCGCGTGGATCTATAAGCCGGTGATCAAGAATCTCGAAGAGCGCCAGAAGCGGATCGCCCAGGGTTTGGAGGACGCCCGGGTGGCCGTGGAGGCCCGCATGCGGGCGGAAACGGAGGTCCAGCACATCCGCAGCCTGGCGCAGCAGGAGGCTTCGCGCAAATTGCGCCAGGCCACGGAGAACGCCGAACGGGCCGCGCGCGAGATCCGCGCCGCGGCGGAAAAAGAGGTTACCGTCATGCGGGAGGCCGAGCGGGCCGCGATCCATGCCGAGCGGGAGCGGATGCTGGCCGACATCCGGCCGACGGTCGCCGCGCTGGCCATCGCCGCCGCCCAGAAGCTGATCGGCAAGGCGATGGATGAAAAACGGCAGCGGGCCTTGATCGACGAATTCTTCAGCGGCGTGCAGTCCGGCAAAGTGGTGTTGCTCGAGGAGGGCGGCGAACTCCCTTCCGCCGCATCGGCTGAGGTCTCCAGCGCGCTGCCGTTAAGCGAAGCCGAACAGGCGGCCTTCCGCAAGGAAGTCGGCCGCACATCGGGCGCCGACGTTGCGGTGTCGTTCCGCGTGGATCCGGAACTGCTGGGCGGGGTGAAAATCCGGATCGGTGACCGGGTGATCGACGGGACGGTCGCCGGCCAAATCAGCAGCCTTCGCAAATCGATGTCGTAGCAACGGCTGCCCCGGCGGGGAGTTACTTCCGCACTCCGCGCGAAGATCCCCTGGAAATCCGCCCGCAAAGCGGGCGGCGGCCTTTAATCCGACGCTAAGCTCCCATTCGATATAATGCACAATATCGGGCCTGTGGCGCGTCTTTGGTTCAAGATTTTGCGCTTTCAAGCCGCTTGGGCGACAGGTCCGGCCGGGCAATAGGGGCCGGCGGGTGGGGAATGGGCGGCATCCCGGGTATAATCGCGGCTTGGATTTAGCCGCCATGCGCCTTTCACAGCTCTTTTCCGCGTTTCCGCACGGCGAGCTCCCGCGGGATGCAGATCCGGAGATCAACGGCGTGGAGCAGGATTCGCGGCGGATCAAGCCGGGAATGCTGTTTGTCGCCTGCACGGGGGGGACGGTCGACGGGCACGAGTTCATCCCGCAGGCGGCGGCCGCCGGGGCGGCGGCCATCGTCGGAGAACGGGAGAAGATCCCGGCAGCGCTGCCGTACGTCCGGGTGGCGGACAGCCGGCGGGCCCTGGGTTGGCTTTCGGCGGCCTGGTTCGGATATCCCTCGCGGCGGCTTTTCCTGATCGGGGTGACCGGGACCGACGGCAAAACCACCACCGTCAGCCTGATCTTCCACATCCTGCGCGCAGCGGGTTTCCGCACCGGGATGATCGGAACGGTCGGCGCGGTTATCGGCGGGCAGGACATCGACACCGGGTTCCACGTCACCACACCGGATTCGCCCGCCTTGCAGGAGTATTTGGCCCGGATGGTGGGGGCGGGGCTGACCCATTGTGTGGCGGAAGTCACTTCGCACGGGCTGGCCCAGAAACGCCTGGCGGGGTGCGAGTTCGATGTCGCCGTGGTGACCAACATCACCCATGAGCATCTCGATTACCACGGCACCTTCGAAACCTACCGCGCGGTCAAGGCGGGGCTGTTTTCCGGATTGGGGGCGGCGACGTCGAAGCTCTCGGCGCCGCAGCGGCTGGCGGTGCTCAACGCCGACGATCCGTCCTTCGGTTACCTCCGCGGGCAGACG